>NZ_JAZGVT010000051.1:0-75591 GCF_036440755.1 Methylobacter sp. Wu8
ATCGAGTTGTTGCAGCAGATCGGTGCCGAATAAATTGGTCTGATGACCTGTACTGGAAGTAATCAACATTTTTCACCCTTTCGACCGGAAAACAGGGGCATATTTTAGCATTTCCGGTCGAAAAGATGGGCTTAAAAATAGATATTAATTAAATATTTCAATTGGATAGAGGGTTTTTCAGGGGTGACTAAATACTCCCATTGATAAAACCTAAGCAGGTGCTTTTTACCAATTGGAGTCTCATACAAATTTATATGATATAAAAGCTGATCTAAATCTATTTCAATTCTTATTATTATATTGGTTGTGTCTGAGTATATATCTTTCTGATATGTTGCTATTAACTCATCTAAATGTTTTATAGAAGCTGCATTATCAGGCGTCCAATTGTTTGCAAAATCAAAAAGTTTTAAGCCTTGTATTAAGGGGGCTTTTTTATAGTTATGGTCAATTCGAGCAACAAGTTTTTCGATAATACGGTACACCTCGGAACGCTTGGACTCTTCTTGAAGATGTTTGATTTGTTGTGTCTGAATATTAATTGTCCATAATAATCCTGCAAAGGCAAGTAAACTAAAAAACGGACTAAGTACTCCACCTACATAGCTTCCAAAGTTTGCCCAGTCAGCAGAATTTTTACTGAACCCAGTTTTAATGTTTCCATCATAAGCATAAACATGACGCCAAAACATCCATAAGGTGATACCGATTCCTAAGGCCGCTAACCATAGCATCCATTTATTATTTCCAAGCATCCGTAGCATTAATTTTTTGAGCCGTGATAGGCTAGCTCTTTTGTTATTCTAAGCAGTAACTTGTTGATCTTCTATGTTTGTCATTGGATTAAGAAAATATAAAGGTAGTGAATGAATTAAGTGACCACATCAGGCTCAGTCCTGTAGGGTACGCTGTGCGTACCTTTATTAAAATTTCGTGGTAATGAAAAGGTACGCACAGCGTACCCTACGCTACTTGGTCTGTTTTTAAGCTCGGTAAGGTCGAGGCAACTTCTTTTCGTTGCCCAATATTTTGAGTTTTGTAGGTTACGCACCCGCATTACTCAGGCTTATCAGTGCCGTGGACATTAATTTCTTTCATTATCGGCATTTTTAAGAATATCGGGCAATCTTTCCAGCAGTTGCGGCAATGCCGTCTGCACCGTATCCCAAACTACTTCAAGGTTAATTTCGAAATAGCCATGCGCGATGCGGTTACGCATGCCCTTCATGCTTCGCCAAGGTATGTCGGGATGCAGATCGAGAAATTGCTCGTAGTCTTTGATCAGTTTGGTGGCGGCTTCGCCAATGATGACGAGATTTAAAATCACCGCTTGTTGAGTCCGCTTATCGGCAAGGAAGTCATTCTTATCCAGCCCTTCTGTATACTCGCATGCCTGCTGTGCGGCTTCGAGCATATGCTCTAAATAGTCGGGAAGACGGTTTTCATTCATATCAAGCGGGCTTCGGCAAGCACCTGATCGCGGAACTTCGGCGGCAGATCGCCGGGCGTCCGCAAATCGACCGTAACGCCAAGCAGTTCTTCCAGTTCAATTTGCAGGCCGCCAAGGTCGAATAAGGTGGTGCCGGGTAATGCATCCACCAGCAAATCAAGGTCGCTGCCGTCTCGGTCGTCTCCATGCAGGACAGAACCAAACACGCGAGGGTTTGCCGTGTGGAAGCGGTTCGCCGCCTCGCGCACTGCATTTCGTTTCAAGTCAAGCGCAATGGAGGGTCTCATAGGTTAAACATATCAGCCTAGACACAAGCACGCAAACAATTTACGGTTATGTTACAAAACACTGCCGTCAAGTCACCACGTCCGGCTCAGTTCTGCCGGTACGTTTTTTAACTTCACAAAACTGCTCGGCAAGACCGATCAACTCCGCCAAGGCCACTTGGGCGTCCTGATCATGTTTGGTCGCATCCGGCTCAAAGCGCTCCAGGTAGATTCTCAAGGTTGCGCCGACGGTTCCGGTTCCCGATAGTCGGAAAATAATGCGTGAGCCGTTGGTAAAACCGATGCGTATGCCTTGGTTGCGGCTGACGCTGCCGTCTACCGAGTCCTCATAACTGAATTCGTCGGCGTATTTGACCGTGTATTCGCCGAATGTTTGCCCCGGCAATGCAGGTAGCTGGCTGCGCAGGTGATCGACAATGCCATTGGCACTATCCATGTCCACGGCTTCATAGTCGTGCCTGCAATAAATATCCCTGCCGAATTTTTGCCAGTGCTCATGCACGATGTCGGCAACGGACTGGCGTTTTCTGGCGATTAAGTTCAGCCAGAACAGCACGGCCCATAAGCCGTCTTTTTCGCGGACATGATCCGAGCCGGTGCCGAAGCTTTCTTCGCCGCACAGGGTGATTTTGCCGGCGTCCAGCAGGTTACCGAAAAATTTCCAGCCGGTCGGGGTTTCGTAGCAGGGGATGTTGTAGCTGGCGGCGACGCGGTCAACCGCTTGGCTGGTAGGCATGGAACGGGCCACGCCGCGCAAGCCTTGGGCATAAGCCGGGATTAAATGCGCGTTGGCCGCCATAATCGCCAGGCTGTCGCTGGGTGTTACGAAAATATTGCTGCCGGTAATCATGTTACGGTCGCCGTCGCCGTCGGATGCGGCGCCGAAAACAGGCGCAGCCGGGCTGAACATGCGTTCGGCAAGTTCCTGGGCGTGCGCCAAATTGGGATCGGGATGATGGCCGCCGAAATCTTCCAGCGGTTCGGCATTAATGACTGAGTCCGGCGTCGCGCCGAGCATGTCGACCAGTATTCTTTTTGCATAAGGGCCGGTAATAGCATGCATTGCGTCGAAAAGCAGCGTGATATAGCCTGAGCCGATGCTTTGTTTAAGCAAATTGAAGTCGAAAATGGATTGCATCAGTTCGGCGTAATCAGCCACCGGATCGATGACGGTGATGCTCAGGTCGTCTATTTGGCAGGTGCCGATGCGATCCAGGTCTATATCGTCGACATGGGCTGTTTTATAGCTGTCTAAGCTTAAGCTGCGCTGATAAAAAGCGTTGGTGTCTTTTTCCGGGGCAGGGCCGCCGTTGCCGACATTGTATTTAATGCCGAAATCTTCGTCAGGGCCGCCGGGATTGTGGCTGGCGGAAAGAATCAGGCCGCCGAATGCGTTATATTTTCTGATGATATGCGATGCCGCCGGGGTAGACAGCAGCCCGCCTTGACCTATAATAAGTTTACCGAAACCGTTGGCTGCGGCTATCTTGATGATGATTTGTATGGCCGGTCTGTTAAAATACCGCCCGTCTCCGCCCAATACCAGCGTCTTTCCGGTAAAATCATGCAAAGAATCGAAAATTGACTGGACAAAATTTTCCAGGTAACCGGGTTGCTGAAATACTCTAACTTTTTTTCTGAGCCCCGACGTCCCTGGGTTTTGGTCGTTGTATGGATGCGTGGTGATGGTTTCTATTTGCATGTTGGATCCTTAATTCGACAATTAACCTGGTGGACTAAAGTACACCAAAATTCTTATCTAGTGTAGATCAATTATGTTGCGAATTTATTTATTGCTGTGTTGTGGATTTTTTTCTGTTGCTGCGGTTGCGGACGATGATGTCTGGCTTTTAGTGGATACGAAAGCCCTCACTATCGATGTAAAAAAAGGTGAGCAGACGCTTGAAACCATAAATGGTATCGCCATTGGCCGAGGAGGCGCCGGATTTAAACGTCATCAGGGTGATAACGTCACGCCTTTCGGCAGTTACCGGATAGGCTGGGTTGGTGAAAAAAGCAATTTCAGGAAGTTTTTCGGCTTGACTTATCCGTCCGCAGAAGATGCTCAAAAGGCCTTGGAGCAGGGGGTCATTAATCGGGGGGCTTATAACAGTATTGTGACGGCTCATCGGTTCCATCAAGTGCCGCCGCAAAATACGCCTTTAGGTGGGCGAATCGGCATTCACGGCTTGGGGCGAGCGGACGAAAAAATTCATAAATCAATGAATTGGACGCATGGTTGTATTGCGTTGACTAACGGCCAGATTGATCATTTGAGTCAATGGCTGGACAAAGGAATGCTGGTAAAAATAAAATAAAACTGGAAAATAATTTAAAAACAGTGCAGAATTAAATTTGGTAAGGTTTTTTTTGTAGTAATAACTTTAGAAAAGGAAAATAAGATGAAAAAAGTAATGAAATTGTCAATGGTTGCTCTGGTTGCTAGCTTGGTTGTTGGTTGCGCAAGCACTTCAGACGTTGAAAACTTACAATCACAAATTGATGGATTGAAAACTTCTGTTGCACAAGCATCTGCTGATGCAGCTAGCGCAAAAAGCGCTGCTGATTCTGCTTCTGCTCAAGCTGCTTCTGCTGAAGCTGCTGCTAACCGTGCAGCTCAGTATGCTCAAGACACAAACAGCAAACTGGACAGCATGTTCAAAAAATCAATGATGAAATAAATCATCGCTGATTTGAAAAATAAAAAGCCCGGTGGGATTCCACCGGGCTTTTTTTTTGAGCGGACGATTCAGTTGTGATGAATTGAGTCCAAGCACTGTTTACCCGTGGTAGAATAAAACCTTTTTTAATTCATCACATTCATGCGTCTGATTAGAGGATTATCTCGTTTAGCGCCGTTGGAAAACGGCTGTGTACTGACGATTGGAAATTTTGACGGCCTGCATTTGGGGCATAGGGCCGTGATAAAAAAACTGGCCGAACGAGGCGAGGCATTGGGTTTGCCTGTCGTTGTTATGACCTTTGAACCGCAGCCGCTGGAGTATTTTCTCGGAGAGAACGCACCGTCACGGTTGATGCGCTTGCGGGAGAAAGTGATCCGGTTTTCTAAATTGCCCGTTGATGATTTATTGATATTACGATTTAATCAACAATTTGCCGATTGCGATGCCGAGCAGTTTATTGAGGATGTTTTAGTAAAAAGATTGAATATAAAGCATCTGGTGGTCGGGGATGATTTTCACTTCGGCAAGGCCAGGCGCGGGAATTTCGCGATGCTCAAGGATAAGGGCAAGCTATTCGGTTTTGATGTCGAAGATACCGGCTCTTATCAAGTAACCGGGCTTCGAGTCAGCAGTACCCTGATCAGGGACGCGTTGGGCGAGGGTAATTTGGCTTTGGCTGAAAAATTGCTCGGTTGCTGTTATTCTGTTTGCGGACGCGTGGAGCATGGCGACAAACGCGGACGAACCATCGGCTATCCCACCGCCAATATACAAATGTTTAGAAAAAACACCCCCGTTAACGGCGTGTTTGCCGTGACCATGACCGGTATTGATGGACGCGAGTTTGACGGTGTTGCGAATGTAGGCACCCGGCCCACGGTTGATGGCGGTTCAAAGGTAATATTGGAAGCGCATTTATTCGATTTTAATAGAGAAATTTACGGACGTTATGTGGAAGTGCATTTCAAGCAAAAGATTAGGGATGAAATGCGCTTTCAGTCACTGGATGAGCTTAAAGCCCAAATTGTAAAAGATGCGGCTGAAGCTAAGGCTGCGCTTTGCTCCCCGCACGCTTGCAGCATACACACCATCCCTGGTGATACAGATTTTTGCTGAGATTAATTGTTATGACGATGGATTATAAAAAAACACTGAATTTACCCAACACCGCGTTCCCTATGAAAGGCAATCTGGCTCAGCGCGAGCCGGAACAGTTGAAAAAATGGAACCAAGCCGACCTGTATAACAAAATCAGGCAGGAATTTGCAGGACGCCCCAAGTTTATCCTGCATGACGGTCCTCCTTATGCTAATGGCGAAATTCATATCGGCCATGCGGTCAACAAGGTGTTGAAAGACATCATCGTTAAATCGAAATCGTTAAGCGGTTTCGATGCGCCTTATGTGCCGGGCTGGGATTGTCACGGCTTGCCGATTGAGTTGCAGGTAGAGAAAAAAATCGGCAAAGCCGGCGTTAAAGTCTCCCCTGCGGTTTTCCGCAAAGCCTGTCGCGAATATGCCGGCAAGCAGGTCAACATACAAAAAGAGGCTTTTATCCGGTTGGGTATTTTAGGCGATTGGGAGCATCCGTACTTAACGATGGATTTCGCCTTTGAAGCCGACATCGTGCGCTCGTTGGGCAGAATCAGCCAAAACGGCCACATAACAAAAGGCGCCAAGCCCGTGCATTGGTGTACCGATTGCGGTTCGGCGCTGGCTGAAGCGGAAGTCGAGTACGAAGACAAACATTCGCCTGCGGTCGATGTGCGTTTCCAGGTCGTCGATGAAGCCGGATTTTTGAGCCGGTGTCATCATGCGCCTGAGCATGACGGTTCCGGGCCGTTATCGGTCGTCATCTGGACCACCACGCCGTGGACGTTGCCGGCAAACCAGGGCGTTGCGTTAAATCCCGAGCTGGAATATTCAGTCGTGCAATGCGAAAAAGACGGCAACAAAGAGCGTCTAGTCGTTGCAGAAGCATTGCTAAAGGACGCGATGCTGCGTTATGACATCGAAAATTACCATGTGATTGCTTACTGCAAAGGCTCCGAGCTGGAGCATCAATTATTGCAACATCCTTTTTACGACCGGCAAGTCCCGATCATTCTGGGCGATCATGTCACCACCGAGGCCGGTACCGGAGCGGTGCATACAGCGCCTGGGCACGGCCAGGACGATTATGTGGTCGGCTTGAAATACGGCTTGCCGGTCGATAACCCGGTCGGCAACGACGGCGTTTTTCTGCCGAACACGGAAATCTTTGCCGGTGAACATGTGTTCAACGCCAATGCCCATGTGTTGGAAGTGCTGGAGCAAAAAGGCAAGCTGCTGCATCATGTCGCGATACTGCACAGCTATCCGCATTGCTGGCGGCATAAAACCCCGATTATTTTTAGAGCCACGCCGCAGTGGTTCATCTCGATGGATAAAAACAAGCTGCGTGAGCAGGCGCTGAGCGAAGTCAAACGCGTCGCCTGGATTCCCGAATGGGGCCAGGCGCGCATTGAAAGCATGATGGAAGGCAGACCGGACTGGTGCGTTTCCCGTCAGCGCACCTGGGGCGTGCCGATCGCGTTTTTCGTCCATAAGGAAACCGGCGAATTGCATCCGCGCACGGCCGAATTGGTCGAGCAGGTGGCGCAGCGCATCGAACAGCAAGGTATAGAAGCCTGGTTCGAACTGGGAGCGGCCGAATTGCTGGGCGATGAAGCCGAGCATTACGAAAAAATGACCGATACCCTGGATGTCTGGTTCGACTCCGGCGTGACCCATGCCTGCGTGTTGGACAAGCGAGAACAACTGCATTTTCCGGCCGATTTGTATCTGGAAGGCTCCGATCAGCATCGCGGTTGGTTCCAGTCGTCATTGCTGGCTTCGGTCGCGATGAAAGAGGTTGCGCCCTACAAGGCCGTATTGACGCACGGGTTTACCGTCGATGCCGACGGTAAGAAAATGTCCAAATCCAAGGGCAACGTGGTCGCGCCGCAATCGGTCATGAAGAACCTGGGCGCGGATGTGTTGCGTTTATGGGTCGCAGCGACCGATTATCGCGGCGAGATGAGCGTGTCGGATGAAATCCTTAACCGCACCTCGGACGGCTACAGACGCCTTAGAAATACCGCGCGTTTTTTGTTGTCCAACCTGAACGATTTCGATCCGGCGCAACATGCGGTTGCGGATAAAGATCTGCTGGCGTTGGATCGTTGGGTGGTGGACAGGGCGTACACCTTGCAGGAGGAAGTCAAAGCCGCTTACGAAACCTACCAGTTCCAGCATATCTATCAGAAAGTCCACCATTTTTGCGTGATCGATCTCGGCGGGTTTTATCTGGACATCATCAAGGACCGTCAATACACCGCAAAAGCCGACGGTTTGGCGCGGCGCTCGGCGCAAACAGCCATGTATCATGTGCTTGAAGCGCTGACGCGTTGGCTGGCGCCGATCATCAGCTATACCGCCGATGAAATCTGGCAATACCTGCCGGGCGAGCGTAGCGGGTCGGTGTTTTTGGAAACTTGGTATCAAGGCTTGACCAAGCTGGATGACGATTCAGTTTTGAACCGCGAGTTTTGGCAAAAAATCATGACCGTCCGGGCCGCTGTCGGCAAGGAGCTGGAAAAAAGCAGGGCCAAAGGCGATATCGGTTCCTCGCTGAATGCGGAAATCGAACTGTACTGCAATGCCGAGTTTTTCGATGCCTTAAGCCGCTTGTCGGACGAACTGCGTTTTATCTTCATTACATCCAATGCCTCGGTCATGGCTGAGCAGAATGCCCCTGAAGACGCTATTCAGACTGAAATTGACGGCGTTAAATTAAAAGTCGTCGTTTCCGAACATGAAAAATGCGTGCGCTGCTGGCATCAACGGCCTGATGTGGGCAAAACAGCGGAACACCCCGAACTGTGCGGCCGTTGCGTGGAAAACGTAGCGGGCGATGGCGAGCATCGGCAATATGCGTGATAAGGTTATGTTGAAATGGCTGTGGCTGTCACTGCTGGCGGTTATTCTGGATCAGGCCAGCAAGCTTGCCGTAGCGGGTTCGATGCAGCTTTTTGAATCCATCGAGATCATGCCGTTTTTTAGGTTGACCTATGTGCATAATACCGGCGCGGCCTTCAGTTTTCTCAGCGAAGCGGGCGGTTGGCAGCGTTGGTTCTTTGCCGGATTGGCTGTGGCGATCAGTGCGGTTATCGCGGTTTGGCTGGCCCGTTTGAAAAAACATGAGACCTTGCTCGCGGTGGCTTTGGCGCTGGTTCTGGGCGGCGCTGTCGGCAATTTGATCGACCGGCTGGCTTACGGCTATGTGATCGACTTTTTGGATGTTTATTACGAGTCCTGGCACTGGCCTGCATTCAATATCGCCGACTCTGCGATTACCTTGGGCGTGATGTTAATGCTGGCGGAGTCATTCGGCTTGGGACATTCGAAAGAATCGGTTTAATAAGCTTAAAGAATTAACACCACGAAGACATGAAAAAATAAACTTCGTGTCTCGGCAATTGCTCCTGCTTTGCTCTACCTCCTGCATCCATGCAGTCGTTCGTGGTGCATAAAAAGTCGTCTATGGGTAAGGCTATTTCAACAGCCCTAAAAGCCTTTGCCAGTCAAAAGATGCGCCCGGATCGGTTTTTCGTCCGGGCGCAATGTCGCTATGTCCCGCAAGGCGCTGTGCCGATAGTTTGGGATAAGCTTCAAGCAAGGCGCGGATCACCTTGGCGAGCTGCGTATATTGCTGGTCGGTATAGGCGGCAAATTCGGTGCCTTCCAGCTCGATACCGATAGAAAAATCATTGCACCGTTCCCGGCCTTCATATTCGGACTTCCCCGCATGCCAGGCGCGTTTGTCGAACGGCACATACTGAACACAACTCCCATCGCGCTTAATCAGTAAATGTGCGGACACTTCGAGCTGATAAATCTCTTTAAAATAGGGATGGTCGTCAGGATTAAGCTGATTGCAAAACAGCCGGTCTATATAATCGTTGCCGAACTCGCCGGGCGGAAGACTGATGCAGTGAATAACCAGCAATGAAATATCCGCAGGATCAGGCCGGTCATCAAAGTTGGGTGACGGGGTTCGGGGAATGCCGGCTAGCCAGTGTCGGTCTATTTTCATGGGGTAAGCAAGGGAGTATAAAACGGAAAGAAAACAGCGCCTATTATTAGCCGAAACCCCACTCGGGGACTAGGCTATGACTCATTTATTTTTAAACGAAACCGGATATATTGCTGTGGACGAGCTGATTGTCAGCGTGGTGCATCCGGCAATGCAAGAAAGCAGGTATTAAAACTTTTGCCGGGCTTGATTGCAGAATTAAGAAAGGGCTTGAAACAGATTGCCTGCGATAAACCGGCGCAGCCGCGTTTTTTTAAGGATCTTGCTGTACGGTACATTATCCTAATCGACAAAAAGGAAAAAACGGCGTGAAAATAACTGCTTAGATTCAAGCGAGCCAATTGGCGGAAGAACTGCGGCGAGGACAAGCCGCTATTGTTAAGATTAACGAGAAAACGCTCACCGAGCGAGGGCTCTCAGAATTGATGGGCTTATGACGGAACACATAAAAATGATAGAAATAAAATCTTTCCTCGAAGAAGACATCGGTTCCGGCGATATAACCGCTGCAATCATCCCTGAATCGATGACGGCTGAAGCCGAAGTCGTTACGCGGGAAGACATGGTGCTCTGCGGTCAGGCGTGGTTCGATGCGGTATTTAAATCGCTGGATGCAAACGTCAATATCAACTGGCTGGCTGCTGAAGGCGAGGCGGTCGGTAAAAACACGTTGCTATGCAAACTCGACGGCCCGGCCAGAGCTTTGCTGAGCGGCGAACGCACCGCGCTCAATTTGTTGCAAACCTTGTCGGCGACGGCAACGGTCGCCAGGCAATACGCTGATGCGGTTTCCGGCACGGGTTGCAAAGTGTTGGATACCCGAAAAACCATTCCTGGCCTTAGAAATGCGCAAAAATATGCGGTAGCCTGCGGCGGTTGTTATAACCATCGGATCGGCTTATACGACGGGGTGTTGATCAAGGAAAACCACATCATAGCGGCAGGCTCGATAAGTCAGGCAATCCGGGCTGCGCGCGAGCTGACTTCGGTTCCTGTGGAAGTGGAGGTCGAATCGATGCAGGAATTTATCGAGGCCGTCGCCGCAAAGCCCGACCGGATCATGCTGGATAATTTCAGTCTTGAGGATATGGCCGCGGCGGTTAAGTTAAACGCCGGGGCCATAGAGCTTGAGGCTTCCGGCAATATCGGCCTGGACAATATCAGGGTGATTGCCGAAACCGGCGTCGATTATATTTCGATCGGCGCCTTAACCAAGCATGTCCGGGCGGTCGATTTGTCGATGCGCATCAAGCTGGTGCATTAATATGATTGAAAATGCTGAATCATTGGTCAAACGGATCAGTCACGGCGTTTATGTGATCGGTGTCGGCGTTGGCGAGCGCCAAAATGCCTTTACTGCGGCCTGGGTGATGCAGGTGTCTTTCGATCCGTTATTGCTGGCGATCAGCATTAATCCCGAGCATTATTCTTATCAATTGATGCAGGAAAGCGGCGTTTGTACGGTTAATGTCTTGGGGCAGGATCAGTATGCAATCGCGGAGCATTTCGGCCGGTCCGCACCGGACAAGATGGCAGGATTTCAATGGCGGCAAGCCGAAACCGGCGCGCCGGTTTTATCCGAAAGTTTGGCTTATTTTGACTGTCGAGTCAGCCATTATGCCGATGCCGGCGATCATAAAATCGCCGTTTGCAAAGTGGTCGCTGCGGCAACGCTTAATCAGGGGCGGCCATTGTTGTACAGCCAGACCGGCGACATGGACGGCAGCAGCGAACTATATTAATCGCCGGTTAAAAAATAGAACACGGATGACACCGATTAGACGGAACTAAACGGGTTTAATTTGTTGGCTCCCCTGAAGCTGGGCCGATCTGAGGTTAATCCGTTCGTGGTGAGCTTGTCGAACCATGAATGGATTAACCGTCTAAATGGGAAACTATTTTTATCTGTGAATATCGGTTAAATCCGTGTTCCATTAATCCCAGTTACACCAGCGGAAACATTTTATCGGGGTTGAGTATGCCGTTCGGATCGAATTGGCGCTTGATGGCCCGCATCAGTTCCAAAGAATTCGCATCCAGTTCCCGGTCGACAAAATCCCGTTTCTCCAGGCCGACGCCATGCTCGCCGGACAGTGTGCCGTTTAAAGCCAGCACCAACGAAAAGATCTCGTCCAGACAGGCGTGGGCTTTTTTGCCCTGCTCCGGCTCATCGGGATCGAGCAATAAATTGACATGGATGTTGCCGTTGCCCGCGTGGCCGAAGTTGATAATGGGCAGGTCGTATTTTTTTGACAGCTCGCCCAGTCCGGCTATCAGTGCAGGCATTTCGGTAACCGGTACCACCACATCTTCATTGATTTTCTTCGGCGCGACCTTGCGTAACGCCGGGGACAGCGCTTTCCGGGTTTGCCACAGCGCTTTGACTTCGGCGTCGGTTTTAGCCAGACGGATGTCCAAAAGGCCGTCGTTTTTGGCGGCGGCGGCCACTTTTTCGGCCGCCGTATCCAGGCCTTCCAATTGCCCGTCGACTTCGATCATCAGCATCGCCCCTGCATGCTCGGGCAGGTCGGATTCCGAATACTGCCGGATCATGTTGATCGCATTGCCGTCGATAAATTCCAGCGCACAGGGGATGACCGGCTGCGACATGATCGCGGAAACGGCTTTGGCCGCATCGAAAACGGAATTGTAGATGGCCCTGAGCGTCTTGGTGGCTTCCGGCAGCGGCGTCAGTTTTAACGTCGCCTGGGTAATAATCGCCAGTGTGCCTTCCGAGCCGAGTATCAGCCGGGTCAGGTCATAGCCGACCACGCCTTTGCTGGTATGAACGCCGACGCGGATTTCCTTGCCGGCGCCGGTCACGGCGCGCAGCCCCAAGGTGTTTTCCCTGGGGGTGCCGTATTTTACCGCCCTGGGTCCTGCGGAGTTATAGGCCAGATTGCCGCCGACGCTACAGAACGCCGCGCTGGTCGGATCGGGCGGCCAGAAAAAGCCCCGCTCTTTGGCGATGTCCTGCACCTGCTGGTTGGTCATGCCCGGTTCCACGATGATGTAGCGGTTATCGGGGGAAAATTCGACCAGCTTGTTCATCCGTTCCAGCGATACGATCAGCCCGCTTTTAAGCGGCGTGGTCGCGCCGGTGGTGCCGGTGCCGCGGCCTCGGGCGGTCAGAGCAACCTTGAACCGGTTGCAGGCGTTAACGGCGCTGACGACTTGTTCATGCGTGGTGGGGAAAACCACGGCTTGAGGCAAGACATGGCGGCGGCTGTTGTCGTAGCCGTATGTCCAGCAGTCTTCAGGCGCAGTTAAAATATCTTCGGCGGCAAAAGACTCGGCCAGTAAAGAGAGGAAGTCGGCAGGTAAAGGGGCAATATTAGTCAAGGTATTCAAAGACCGTAATGATTTGTTTTACATCGGATTGATGTCTGGCCGCTTCGATGGCCGCGGCGCCTTCATTTCTATGCACCAGTCCCATCAGGTAAACCGTGCGTTTTTCGGTAATGACTTTTACCCAGGATGAATCGAAGCCGGGTATTTGCGTCAACGCAGTTTTTACCCTGCCGGTGATCAGCGCGTCATTGGCGCGGAAATTAAGCGGGCTGGGATTGGCGATAACCAGCTTGTTATGCACTCGTTTTACGTTGGGAATGACGCGAACGTTGTCGATAATCAGATCGCTCCATTCCTCTTTGGGCGCTTCGCCGGTGACCAGTACCGCGCCGTTGTACGAGGTTATATTGAAGTGGCATTTTTCGCGCAAGTTGTAATAGGTATTCAGTTTGGCGCTCGCATTCGCTTCAATAGTCTCGTCGGTCAAAATAGCGTCGCGGGTGCGACGGTCATTTAGCAGTGATAAGCCGGTTATTTCGGCGCCGCCCGCCTTAATCGCCGAACATCCCGAAATAAACAGGGTATGTATTGCCAACAGTAATAAAAGTTTTTTCATGTCTCGGCAATTGCTCTCGGCATTGCTCTACCTCCTGTGTCCATACAGTCGTTAACCGCCAAATAATTGATGGTCGATCAAGTCGCACAGGCAATGGGTAATCAATGTATGTGCTTCCTGAATGTGTGCGCCGGAGTCTGACGGCACGCGGATTTCTATATCGGTTTCATTGAGCAAGGGCGCTATCATGCCGCCATTATTGCCGGTCAGGGCGACGATGCTGATGTCTTTATCGTGGGCCGTGGTGACCGCTTTGGCGATGTTCGCCGAATTATTGCCGTCGGTGTAAACGACCAATATATCGCCGCTTTGTCCCAAGGCTCTGAGCTGTTTGGCGAAAACATCGTCGAAATGATAGTCGTTGGCTATCGCGGTGATGGTGGTTGCGTCGGTGGTCAACGCGATGGCGGGCAACGATGGCCGATCGCGTTCGTATTGGTTAAGCATCGCCGATGACAGCAATTGGGCGACGGTCGCCGAACGGCCATTGCCGCAAGTGATTATTTTCTTATCATTCAGCAAGGTTGCGACTAACCGTTGCGAGGCAAACTCGATCAGTTCGCCGAGTCCGGTCAGTGTATCTTGCTGGATTTGGATGCTATCTGAAAAATGATTAATTATGCGATTTTGTAGGCTCATAGCAAAAGATTATAAAGGCTATCAACTTAGCCCGCGACACTTTTCAAATTCAGTTATGCCGGAAATGCATTTTGTATCCAGTTGATGCCGCCATTGCCGGAAATGGCGACTACATCAAAACGGATAGGGCGGTCGGTTTTTTGGGTGGAAAGGTAAACATGCGTTGCTGCGATGATGCGGGATTGTTTGGCGGGAGTGATGCTTTCGGCTGCGCTGCCGTATTTGTCGGTTTTGCGGAAGCGGACTTCGATGATAACCAGCGTTTGTTTATCGGTCATGATTAAATCGAGCTCGCCCTGTTTGCAGCGGAAATTCCGGTTAACCGGTTTGAGTCCCTGATTAATCAAGAAGTTGTGGGCTTGTTCCTCGGCGCTTTCACCGCGAATCAGATGTGCGGCTTTGGTCTTGAGCTTAGTAAGCAGCATGGTCGGTCAAGTTTTCCGGGTGAGGCTTTTGCGCTTTATTTGCTGCCGGTTCGGCATGAGTGGGAAAACCGCTTATTTCAGGCCGACCGTCCACAAATCTGGCGCATACCAGTGCGCGCTTGATGCGTTGGTCGGCGGTCAGTGACAGGTTGCCGGTTGCGCCGGGATAGGGATTGCCGTTCAGGTTATTCACGCGTGTGGTCAGGTTGTATGCATCAATACCCATCGCAATCAGGCGTAAATACGTGCTGGGAAATTGCTTCCAGGTTTCTTTTAGCGCATCCATGCCGAGTTCTCCGGGGTAGGCTTTATTGAATAACCAGGGGATGTCGCAAAAAGTTATTTTATTAAGGTCGGTATCCAGCGATGCGTTGGCCTGTCCCGTGTAAACGGTGGGCATCGCATAAACCGGGAGGTCGCCGGCCTGATAAAACTGTAGCTGGGGATTGATGGAACGAGCCTCAGCGCTATAGGCGCTTAATAATATAGCGTCGGCGTCCTGCCGTTTTCTCGGCGTGTATTTTACGGAGGGTATCAACGTAAGGATTTTACGGTAACGCTGTTCGCTTTCATCCAGGTTGAGCAGTTTTTGAATCGGTGCTGAAAAGTCGGTTTCTTTCGGGTTAAAGCTCTGGGTTTCCAGGATGGTTCCGCCCTGAGCCTGCCAGTCTTCCGTTAAATAATTGGCGATACGTTTCCCCTGTGCGTTTTCAGGGGCCAGCAGCAGTGCTTTCCGGTGTCCGTCCTCCCAGGCTTTACGGGTGATTTGGTCGGTGTCGTCCAACGGGCTTAGGCTAAATTGGTAGAGCTGGTTTTTTTGCAGATCGGGAATATGATTTAATGCCAGCACGGGTATGGTCAATGCAACGGTATCGGCAAGGCTTTGAAGCTGCTCTTTAGCCAGCGGACCGATGACTAACTGGGCGCCTTCCGCGACAGCTTGATGATATAAGGCTTGCGGTGTCGATTGTTCGGTGTCGTAAAAGCGGATGGCGGGTTGTTTTGACTGGCTGTTCGCCCGGTCGTAGGCGGCCATAAAGCCGGTGCGGATGGCTTCGGCGGCTTTGACAAAGGCGCCTGATTCGGGCAACAACAGTGCGATTATTTGGGTTTGTGAGTACGCATTTTCGGCTGCGTTTTGGGGGCGATCCAAGAAACTTAAGTCGGCTGGGTGTGCGGGAAAGTTTGCGCGCCATTGGCTTATTTGGCTATTAAAATCGGGTTGGTTTATATATTTCAAAATATTGGCTAAAGACATCCAGCCGGCCAAAGTATCTGTTCGGCTGGTTTGCAAGGCGGTGTCAGGCAGCAGACGCAATGCTTCAAGGATGGCGGCCTGGTTTTTTTCGCGTTCCGCAGGGGATGTTATTAACGGGTGCAGTTCAATTCTGGATTTGGCGCCTTCAAGCAGATTGTCTGTTAACGAGTAGGCAAAGGCCTGTGATTGAAAGTATTTGATTTGGTTGTCAGGGCTGAGCTGTTGCGGTTGAATCAGCGCCAGACTCTCAATGGCCTGTTCAGCCTCGCCAAAGCTGAGCAGGATCTGGGCATAAAGAAGACTGAGTTGAGCGCGCTGTTCGGGCGGCAGATCGGCGGGATTGATCGTATCGGCAGCCTGCTTTGCGTTATATCCGTCGCCGGACTGGATTAAGGATTCGACATTCTGCAGACGTTGCTGATTCTGTTCTATCAGCGTTGGGGTTGCCGGATACTGGTATAATTCAGTCATTTTTCCCGGCTGATCGTTTGTTATCAGAGGCTGCGTCACCAGCGCTTCCTGCTCAGGCAAGGCGCTGCTTGCAGGCGTGGGCGCGCAACCGGAAAAGAACAATAGGCCGGGAAGCAGCGCGCATAATAATGGCGGCGTATAGTTGGGTCGCATCTTTAAATGAAGGCTTTTCAAGTGAGTGTATCGAATGTCAAGTGAATGCGGCAAATTATACGTTGTTGCTACGCCGATAGGTAATTTAGCAGATATTAGTTTCAGGGCGGTTGAAATATTAAAACAGGTCGACTTGATTGCAGCCGAAGATACCCGGCATGTAAAAATGCTGCTGCAGCACTACGGGATTAGCAATAAGCTGATTTCGCTGCATCAGCATAATGAAGACAAGGCTTCGTCCGGGTTGTTGGAAAAGTTGCGCGAGGGCTTATCGATTGCGTTGGTTTCTGATGCGGGAACACCGCTGTTGAGCGACCCCGGCATGCCGCTGGTAAAAATGGTCAAGGAGGCAGGCGTTGATGTTGTGCCGGTACCGGGTGCTTGTGCGTTGATTGCGGCATTGTCCGCTTCGGGATTGCCGGTTACTCGATTTACATTTGAAGGCTTTTCGCCGCGAACGTCGTCGGCGCGAAAAGCATTTTTTAGCGAGCGATTAATGTGTCCGACAACCTGGGTGTTTTATGAGTCCAGTCACCGGATTCTGGCGTCATTACAGGATATGGCCGAAGTTTTGCCGCCGGATCGGCAGGTCGTTATCGCCAGAGAGCTGACCAAGTTGCACGAAACCATCGTGAAAACCAGTTTGGGTGAAGCGCTTAAGTTGGTTGAGCAAGATGCCAACATGAGAAAAGGGGAGTTTGTGGTGATTGTCGATGGTGCAATTGTCGACAAAAAGGAGCAAATCATTACGCCCGAGCAGGAAAAAATACTGCGTGTGTTATTGGGCGAATGCTCTATCAAGACCGCAGTTGCAATGGCAGTGGAAATTACCGGTGTCAGGAAGAAGCTGTTGTATCAAGCCGCGTTGGAGCTGGATAAAGTGAAAGAGGCTTAATGTGGCCGGCAGCGCATTTGGTTTTCAATTTAGGACGGCTTAAGGTTAAGTCTTCGTGCTCCCCTCCTTAATTGGAAAGCCTGTATAGTAGTGTTTACGCAATTTGAGTAAATATTATCATGCTGAGGTTCGCCGATATAAGTCATTATGGCGCAGCCTTATGATGTGGCTATGGTCAGCCTCCGCTATTTGCAAATCCGCGTTGAATATGGAGTATGCTGCAAAGGCGCTTAGTTTTTCCGTTAATGCGATACGGGGCGTTTTCTGGTCTGGTTTTTGCTTATGAAAAAGTCGGCTTACATAGCGTTTTGATGTGGATGTGTGATACACTGAGCATTGAAAGAGTCGGCTGAGCAGTCGCTGTTTTATCGCAAGATAAGACGGAGGAAAGTCCGGGCTCCATTGGGCAGGGTGCCAGGTAACGCCTGGGAGGCGTGAGCCTACGGAAAGTGCCGCAGAAAATATACCGCCTGTCACTTGTGACCGGTAAGGGTGAAAAGGTGCGGTAAGAGCGCACCGCGCAACTGGTAACAGGAGTGGCATGGTAAACCCCACCCGGAGCAAGATCAAATAGAGGAACAGACGCGTGGCCCGCGCGGTTCCTGGGTAGATTGCTTGAGCTGCAGGGTGACTTGCAGCCTAGATGAATGACTGTTCTCGACAGAACCCGGCTTACAGGCCGACTCTTTCTTCTTTATTTCCGGGTATGTTCCGCCCGGTTCCGCGCGCTGTAAAAAGCGTAAAAACTGTCCAGTAATTATTGCGGCAGTATCTTTGATTCAGTTCTCACTTTCTGCAAACAAAGCTGAAACTTTTCGGTGAGTTTGTACTTAAAGTGCTTTGTTACCAAAATCACATATTTTACTGATAAAAAATGAAAAATGACTGTCCATTTTTCGTATGGATATATCCCATTCTGATTGTGTCCTAAGTCATTGTCGAAAAAGAAAGAATCTAAATGAAATCATCCTTGACTAGGGGTTATTTGAAAACTATAGTGGTCATAAGTGGAGAAAAGTGGGAAAAAAGGGTTTTTTGGGGGAATCTGGGGTGAGTTTTGTTTCGGGGCATTAGTTCAATCAATTTAGACGGCAAAGGACGTCTTGCAATTCCTACCCGTTATCGGGAGGAATTGCAGGATTGCTGTGAATGCCAGATGGTTGTGACGGTTGCTGTCGATGAACGCTGTGTCGGAGAGAAGGGTTGTTTGTGGTTGTACCCGATGCCGGAGTGGGAAAAGCTTGAGCAAACGATTAGCAAATTGCCTACCTTAAATAAAATGGCCGGCAAGTTGAGGCGGTTTGTGATCGGCAATGCATCCGAATGTGAAATGGACGGTCAGGGCCGTTTGTTATTGCCGGAAAAGTTGAGAACATTTGCAAATATAGACAAGAAGATTGTCCTGGTTGGTCAGCTCAATAAATTTGAACTCTGGAATGAAGAAGCCTGGGGGGCAAAGGAAAGCGAATGGCTGGATGGCGGCGATAATGAAGGATTGGAAGATTTAGGCTCTTTGTCTTTTTAATGCGGGAGAACTGTTAGTGGAACATTTGCCCGTTATGTTTGCAGAAGCTTTGCAACAGTTGGCTATTAAAGAAGATGGGGTTTATCTGGATTGTACCTTTGGTCGCGGAGGGCATAGTCAGGGTATTTTGAGCCTGCTGGGGCCATCCGGGCGATTGTTGGCTTTTGACAGGGACTTGGAGGCGATTAACTCCGATTATGCGCAAGCCATGCTTGAAGATAAGCGTTTTAAGCTTATACACACGCATTTTTCTGAGTTGGAAAATATAGTCATAAGTGAAGGTTTGGCAGGAAAAATCGACGGTATTTTGATGGACTTGGGCGTTTCGTCGCCTCAGCTGGACAATCCCGAAAGAGGTTTTAGCTTTTTGCGCGATGGGCCGTTGGATATGCGGATGGATGGCAATGCGGGCATTACGGCGGAACAGTGGTTGACCGGCGTTGACGAAAAGGAATTGGTTAAGGTTTTGTTCGAATATGGGGAAGAGCGGTTTGCTCGGCGCATAGCTCACGCCATTGTTGAAAAAAGAGCCGAATCGCCCCTTACAACAACCAGGGAATTGGCAAAGCTTATTGAAGACGCAGTGCCGGTAAAAGAGAAACATAAGCACCCGGCAACCCGTAGTTTTCAGGCGATCCGTATCGAAATTAATAGTGAGTTGGACGAATTGAAAGCTGTTTTACAGCAGTCTGTGCGGCTTCTGAAACCGGGCGGGCGTTTAGTGGTTATTTCTTTCCATTCATTGGAAGACCGGATCGTCAAACGTTTTATCAGGTCTGAGTCAGGGGCCAAATATAATCCGGGTAAATTACCGATTAAAGAAATGGATATAACCAAGGGTATCTTGAAAAAAGCGGGTAAAGCCCTAAAAGCCGGGCCGCAGGAGATTGTCCAGAATCCAAGGGCGCGAAGCGCAATCATGCGGGTAGCTGAGAGAGTTTAAGTGGCGGCAATTCGCTATATAGGTGTGGGTACCCTGATATTGGTGTTGTTGATATCAGCTTTGGCCGTAATTTACAGCAAATACCATTCACGATTAATTTTTATTGAGATCCAAAAGCAGGAAAGAGAGTTGGATCAATATGAAGTCGAATGGGGGCAGCTGCAATTGGAGCTGACAACCTTGGCGGAACAGAATCGGGTGGAACAAGTGGCGCGGGAGCAATTGAAGCTGGTTATGCCGTTACGGGAAAAAATCGTTTATATAAAACCGTAAATGATACATTTTCAAGGCAAAAATAAGGCAAGTAAGCCGTTTGGTGATTTTTCGGGCCGGCCGCACCGATTCGTTGCCGATAGCGACACTTCCGCCATCTATAGCGGTCGGAGGAAAGTCGTAGTCGTTTTTATAATGACTTGTATGGCGGCGCTGGTGGGTAGGGCTTTTGATTTACAAGTACTGAATAATCAGTTTCTTAAAGAGCAGGGCGATATGCGCCATGTCAGCGATGTGTCGGTTTCAGCATACAGGGGCATGATAAAAGACAGGAATGGCGCCCCGTTGGCGATCAGTACGCCTGTCGAGTCGATCTGGATGAATCCGCAACAGATTGAACCGGGGAAAGAAAGCGAAATCAGACAAATGGAAATGTTGTTAAATTTGCCTAAGGGAAAGATTGATGAGCTGATTAAAGGCGATGCGCACAGACAATTTGCGTATATCGCTCGCCAGATTAATCCGGTGGTTGCGGATCAAGTGAAGGCATTGAAGCTTGCGGGCATTTATTTCGAGCGGGAATTCAAGCGTTTTTATCCGGCAGGAGAAGTTTCCTCGCACTTGATCGGTTTTACCGACATTGACGATGTGGGTCAGGCGGGACTTGAATTCGGATACGAAAAATCATTAAAAGGGATTCCGGGCAGCAAGCGGGTTATCAGGGACGGACAGCGACGGATTATCGAAGACGTAGAAAATATCAAGGAACCGGTTGCGGGCAGGAATCTGGATTTAAGCATTGATCAGCGTATCCAGTATCTGGCGTACCGGGAATTGCAGTTGGCGGTCAATCAGCACAAGGCAAAATCGGCGGCGCTGGTGGTGCTGGATGCAAAGAGCGGGGAAATTCTGGCGGCGGTTAATCAGCCGTCATTTAACCCGAACACCCGAAAAGGTTTAAAGGAAAGTCTGTACAGAAATAGGGCGATAACCGATGTATTTGAGCCGGGGTCAACGGTCAAGCCGTTTGTTGTCGCAGCCGCGTTGGACGGAAGGTATGTCAAGCCGGATGAGGTTTTTGAAACCCACGGATTTTTACAGGTCGGAAATCATCTGGTTAAGGATGTGCATAATTACGGAACTCTGGATTTGACCGGAGTGCTGAAGAAGTCCAGCAATGTTGCGGTAAGCCAGATGGCATTGAGAATGCCGCCGGAATATTTTTGGGGAATTTACCATAAGTTGGGGCTCGGTGTGGCCGCAGGCTCAGGTTTTCCGGGGGAAGCCAACGGCAGTTTGCTTGATTATCAAAGCTGGCACGAGTTTGACAGGGCGACTTTGTCATTTGGTTACGGTGTGAGCACCTCGGCATTGCAGCTGGCCAGAGCCTATACGGCCCTGGCCGATGACGGCATTTTGCATTCGGTCAGTTTGTTAAGGCGGGATGAGGATGTTGATCAGCAACGGGTGTTTTCGGCCAAGACCGCCAAAAGGGTCAGGGCCATGATGGAAACTGTACTTATGAAGGACGGCACCGCTTACGAGGGCAGAGTCGATGGCTACAGCGCCGCCGGTAAGACCGGGACGGTAAAGAAAGCCGGTGCGGGCGGATATGTCGAGAAAAGTTATTTTTCTGTTTTTGCAGGCATGGCGCCGGCAAAAAATCCGAGACTGATTACCGTAGTCATGATTGATGAGCCTTCAGCGGGGCAATACTACGGAGGGATAGTCTCAGCGCCGGTGTTTTCCAAGGTAATGGCGGGGGCCTTGAGGGTGTTGGAGGTTGCTCCCGATCAACAGGACAATATGCCCATTTTGTTGACACGGCAAGGTTCATAACATGATCACTACATAGACATAGGAGGGCGGGGTATGCAGGAGCTGAAAGATTTATTAAATGGACTGACCTCGCTTTCAGATCAGGGCGATATTTCGATTACCGGTTTGGCTTTGGATAGTCGGAATGTGCGTGGCGGCGATGTATTCGTTGCTTTAGCGGGCGCCAAACAGCATGGCTTGGCGCATGTTGAACAGGCTGTTAATAATGGGGCCTGTGCGGTCATTTTTGATCCGGCCGGCAACGGTCATCAGCTGGCAGAGGCCTTACGGTGCAATGCATCTGCTCTTGTGCCGATGATTGCAGTGGAAAACCTGGGCTTAAAGTTGGGCGAATTGGCCGCGCGTTTTTATGGAGACCCATCCCGGTTTATGACGGTTATCGGCATTACCGGTACTAACGGAAAAACCTCTTGCAGCCAGTTTTTGAGCCAAATGCTGGATGACTGCGGAATCATAGGGACGCTAGGCTGGGGCGAATGGGGCAAGCTTAACAAGACGCTGAATACCACGCCCGATGCCCTGGCAATCCAGAAAATACTGGCGGAATTATTAAAGGATAAAAAGCGAGTCGTGGCGATGGAAGTGTCCTCGCACGGTCTGGAGCAAGGCCGGGTCAACGGGGTAAGGTTCAAAGGCGCGGTATTTACCAATATCAGTCGAGATCATCTGGATTATCACGGCACCATGGAAGCTTATGTGCAGGCCAAGCTGGCGCTATTAAAAAAGCCGGGCTTAGCTTTTGCGGTGGTGAATTTGGATGATATGTACAGCGGGCAGATTATCGCCGCCGTGCCTGAGTCGGTGCAGTTATGGCATTTTAGTGCCAACGGAAAAACAGCGGATTCAGGCGAATGCGTCAATGTGGAAAATATACTGCATAAAACCGATGGTATCGAATTTGATCTGCGCTGGCGGGATCAGCTTCAGCGGGTCAAGGTGCCGCTTTATGGCGACTTTAATGTAGAGAACGTTCTGGCCGTATTGACCGTCATGCTGGCGATGGGTGTTTCGTTGCATGATGCGGCTGAAAAACTTACCGGTATAAAGCCGGTTGATGGCCGGATGGAACGTTTCGGTGCAGAGACTGATCCATTGATTTTTGTCGATTATGCTCATACTCCCGATGCCTTGGACAAGGTTTTATCCAGTTTGCGCAAGCATTGCAAACAGGATTTATGGGTGGTTTTCGGTTGCGGCGGAAACAGGGATGCAGGTAAACGGTCGCAAATGGGAAAAATTGCTGAACAATGGGCGGATCATGTGGTGATTACCGATGACAACCCGCGTTACGAAAACGGGCTGGATATAGTTAACGCTATTCTGGCCGGTTGCAGTACGGCTAAGGCTGAAGTTATTCAAAACAGAGAACAGGCGATACAAAAAGTGGTGGCGAGTGCGGCTAAAAATGATTGCATCGTGATTGCGGGCAAAGGCCACGAGCAATATCAGGAAAGCAACGGCGTGTGCGTACCTTTCAGCGACAGGCAAGTCGTGATCGAGGCATTGAACAGGCGAAACAGATGAATATGACGCTGAGTGAGATTGCGGCCTGCGTGCAGGGCAAGTTGGTCGGGGAAGATGTTGTGATCTCCTCGGTCAGTATCGATACAAGAGCGATAAAGCCGGGACAGCTTTATGTGGCGATTAAAGGCCATAACTTCGACGGCAATGAGTTTGTAGCGCAGGCCGAACAAGCCGGAGCCGTGGCGGCGATCGTGCATCAGGGCGTTGCGGCGACCGCCAGGGATGGTGGAAGTGTCGCAATCAGTACGGAACTGATGCGACCGACGGTGCCGCACATCGTTGTTGATGATACCAGGCTGGCCTTGGCCGAATTGGCCGGAGCCTGGCGGAAAAAAGCGGCAGTGTCCGTCGTCGGTATTACCGGCAGTAACGGCAAAACCACCGTCAAGGAAATGGTGGCTGCAATATTAAGTGTCAATGGGAAGACGCTGTTTACCCAAGGCAATCTGAATAATGACATCGGCGTGCCTTTAACCTTGTTGCGTTTGGACGAACAACACCGGTATGCGGTTGTCGAGATGGGGGCAAACCATCCGGGCGAAATCGAATATACCAGTCAATATGCACAGGCTGACGTTGTGATCATTACCAATGTGGGGGCCGCGCATATAGAGGGATTCGGCAGTGTCGCCGGCGTCGCTAAAGCGAAAGGAGAAATAATCCAGACGCTTAAGCAGGACGGTGTTGCGGTTCTTAACCGCGATGACGCCTACTTCGATTATTGGCAATCAGTGGCCGGAACAAGAAAAGTTGTGTCGTTTGGTCTGGATGACCGGGCCGGGGTGACGGCGCATTCGGTTAAAACGGAAATTGTTGATCATGCGTTTGCTACGACTTTTGAATTAGTGAGCGCAGCCGGGGCGTTGACGGTAAAACTAAAGCTGGCGGGTCGGCATAATGTCGTCAACGCATTGGCGGCAACCGCGGCTTGTCTGGCGCTGGGTATCGACCTGCAACAAATTAAACAGGGGCTGGAAAGCGTAAAACCGGTAACCGGACGATTGCAGCCGCTGGTAAGCCGTTTAGGCAATATCGTCATCGATGATACCTATAACGCCAATTCGGCATCACTGAAAGCGGGACTGGATGTGTTGGCTAACTGTGAAGGGAAGCACTGGCTGATTTTAGGCGCTTTTGGTGAATTGGGACCCGAGAGTCAGAGAATACACGAACAAATAGGTGAGTTAATCAAATCAAGTGGTGTCGTGCGTCTCCTCGCTATAGGTTCTGATGCCCGGAATACGGTGAATGTTTTTGGCAAAGGAGCCACTTTTTTTGATAGCCAAAACGATTTGATTGAAGCGTTAAAGCAAGAGCTCAAAGGGGATGAAGCGATTTTGATCAAAGGGTCAAGGGCGCAACGCATGGAGAATGTAGTGGCCGCATTGGTTGAGAATTTCAGGATATAAATAATGTTACTTTATTTTGCGGATTATTTAATGACCTTTGACGGCGGTTTCAGGGTATTTCATTACCTGACCTTTCGCGCGATTCTTGGCGCCTTAACCTCGCTGACCATTTCTTTCATTATCGGGCCGGTCATGATCAGGAAGTTAAGCCGCAACAAGATCGGCCAGAGTATCCGCGAGTTGGGTCCGCAATCCCATTATGAGAAAAAAGGCACGCCCACGATGGGAGGAACCCTGATACTGGTCGCCATTGCGTTCAGCACGCTGTTGTGGGCGGATCTGAGCAACCGCTATATCTGGGTTATTTTACTGGTGACCTTGGGTTACGGTGTGATCGGTTTTATCGACGATTATAGAAAAGTCGTCAAAGGCAACAGCGACGGTTTGTCGGCTAAAGCCAAATATTCATGGCAATCGGTCATCGGTTTAATGGCGGCTGTTTTTCTATACAAAAGCGCAATTCTGCCGGCAGAAACCCAATTGATAGTCCCGTTCTTTAAAGACGTCATGCTGGATATGGGCTGGCTTTATATAGTGCTGACCTACTTTGTGATTGTCGGAACCAGCAATGCAGTCAATTTGACCGATGGCTTGGACGGGCTGGCGATCATGCCGACCGTGATGGTCGCGACCGGTTTGGGTATTTTTGCCTATTTATCCGGCCATGTGACTTTCTCGCAATATCTGGCGATTCCTTATTTGCCGAATGCCGGGGAATTGATCGTATTTTGCGCCGCTTTGGTCGGAGCCGGTTTGGGCTTTTTATGGTTTAACGCCTATCCCGCGATGGTGTTCATGGGCGATGTCGGCGCGCTGGCGCTGGGCGGGGCTTTAGGCGTTTTGGCGGTGCTGGTCAGGCAGGAAATCGTGTTGATGATTATGGGCGGTGTTTTTGTCATGGAAACCGTATCGGTCATTATTCAGGTAGCCTCGTTCAAAATGACCGGCAAACGCGTTTTCCGCATGGCGCCGATACATCATCATTTCGAATTGAAAGGCTGGCCGGAGCCTCGCGTTATCGTGCGATTCTGGATTATTACCGTGATCCTGGTGCTGATTGGCTTGGCGACCTTGAAACTGAGATAAGAAATGGATAATGCAGCGATTACAGCATTGTTGAAAAAGAATTTCGCCTTGGACCCGCAAACGTCCAAGGTTTTGGTCGTGGGGCTTGGCAACACGGGGATCTCGGTTGCGCATTATTTGCAAGGCTTGGATTTTAAATTCGCCATTATCGACAGTCGCGCCAAGCCGCCGATGATGGAGGAGTTTTTTCAACAAATGCCCGATACCCCGGTGTTTACCGGAGGTTTTGACGAGGCCGCGTTTAAGGTCGCGACGCATTTGGTAGTCAGTCCCGGCGTATCGTTGAATGAACAGGCGATCATCAAAGCCATAGCGAATGGCTCGAAAATAGTCAGTGATATAGACCTGTTTGCCTGTTCTGTCGATGTGCCGATCGTTGCAATCAGCGGTTCCAACGGTAAAAGCACGGTGACCACCATGTTGGGCGAAATGGCGAAAGCGGCCGGATTACGAGTTGGCGTAGGCGGAAATCTTGGAACCCCGGCTTTGGATTTGCTGGCGTTAGACGCGCAACTGTATGTGCTGGAACTATCCAGTTTTCAACTGGAGCGAACTTCAGCCTTGAATGCGGCGGCAGCGACGGTGCTCAATGTCAGCGCCGATCATCTGGACAGACATGCCGATTTAGCCGAATACGCACGGGAAAAACAAAGAATTTTCAGGGGCGACGGCGCCATGATCCTCAACGCCGATGATCCGGTGGTTTCTGCCATGAGAGATGACGGTAGAAAGGCATTGACCTTCTCGATTAATAAGAAAGCGGATTTCCATCTTGCCTATCAGGGCGACACGGAATATCTGATGCACAATGAATCGTGCCTGATGCCGCTGGCCCAATTACCGCTTGAAGGCCGACATAACGCGGCTAACGCACTGGCCGCATTGGCCTTGGGCGTGGCCGTGGGCTTGGATGAGCAGGTCATGTGCGAGGCCTTGCGAAAATTTAAAGGGCTCAGCCACAGAATGCAGCGTGTCGCCGAAATACGCGGCGTTACTTGGGTTAATGATTCGAAAGCGACCAATATCGGCGCTTGTGTCGCCGCTTTGCAGGGTTATGCCCGTAAGGTGATTCTGATTGCCGGCGGCGACGCTAAAGGCGCCGACATGAACGAATTGGCGCCGGCTATCAAAGAAAAAGCCAAAAGCGTGGTGTTGATGGGTAAGGATGCGGCCCTGATCAAGCAGGCGCTGAACGATTGCGTCCCGGTTTACTCGGCCGACAATATGGCGCAAGCCGTGCAGATTGCCGCAGGTCTTGCCGATGCAGGCGACAGCGTCTTGCTGTCGCCTGCGTGCGCCAGTCTCGATCAATATAAAAATTATCAGGATAGGGGAGAAAAATTTACCAAAGCGGTATTGGCGTTGGTGGATCGCTCGGGCGACCTTGTGACTTTTCCATCTTCGATGGCGGCCATATGAGCGAGCGGCGGCGGCTTCCTGAGAATGGCGCTTCCTCCATCCCTGGAGGTCGTCAATGAAAGCGCTACGGGCGCGAGGGGGCCGATTTCATTTTGATCCGGTGCTGCTTTTCGTCAGCGCCGCTTTATTGTTGATCGGTTACGCGATGGTGGCGTCCGCGTCATTGCATCTGGGCATAAAAATGACCGGTGACGGTTCATATTATCCTGTCAGACAGTTAGTGCATATAGGGTTGGGCGTGGTTTTCGGTGGCGGCGTGGCGGCAGTTCCAATGCGGGTTTGGGAAGAGAATGGTCCCAAGCTGTTTTTAGCGGGATTGTTTTTGTTGGTCATTGTGCTGATTCCCGGCCTCGGCGTAAAGGTTAACGGTAGTGTACGTTGGCTGTCGCTAGGCGGAATGAGGATACAAGTATCGGAAGTGGTCAAGTTTTTTTCCGTCATTTATATGGCCGGGTATGTAACTCGCTACCAGGAGTCGGTGCAGAATGCGGCTTTTGGCTTGGTTAAACCTCTGGGGCTGTTTTCGGTGGCCAGCCTGCTGTTGTTGATGGAGCCGGATTTTGGTTCGGCCGTCGTTATTATCATGATAGCGATGGGCATCATGTTTTTGGCCGGAGCCAGATTATCGCAATTCATCGTGCTGTTGCTGGTAATTGGCGTACTGGCAATGATGCTGGTTTATTTTTCGCCTTACCGTCTGGTTCGGGTCACCAGCTTTATGGATCCTTGGGCTGACCCGTTGAAAACCGGGTTTCAATTAGTCCAGGCGCTTATTTCGTTCGGACGCGGTGAATGGTTCGGTGTGGGCTTGGGTAGCGGCGTGCAAAAATTATTCTACTTGCCTGAAGCCCATACGGATTTTTTGTTCTCAGTGATAGCGGAAGAATTGGGATTGATGGGCGTGGTCACGGTGATCGGCTTGTTTTCGCTATTGGTCTGGCGCACTTTTGCAATAGCCGCGGCCGCCGAACAGGCAGGTCAACGGTTTTCCGCATTTATCGCCTATGGTTTGGGGATTTGGTTTGGTTTTCAGTCATTCGTCAACATGGGCGTCAATATGGGTATTTTGCCGACCAAGGGTTTGACCTTGCCGTTGATGAGTTATGGCGGCGGCAGCATGATGATCATGTGCTGTGCGGTTGCGTTGTTGTTTAGGGTGCAAAGCGAAGTCGCTGAAATAAATGCCGGTAAGCCAAAGAGAGGCCGACATGGATAAGCGCATTGTTATTATGGCCGGAGGAACCGGCGGGCATGTGTTTCCTGCGCTGGCTGTGGCTCATCAGCTGATTGAAAAAGGCTGGCAAGTCAGTTGGTTGGGAACGCAAAAAGGCCTGGAAGGCCGGGTGATTCCAGAACAGGGGATAGAGATCGACTGGCTGTCGGTCGCCGGTGTACGGGGCAAGGGATGGTTATCGAAAATAACGGCGGCATTGTTGTTGGTGAAGGCCTGTATTCAGGCATTGAAAATATTGCGTAAGCGCAAACCGGATGTGGTGTTGGGCATGGGCGGTTTTGTGGCGGGCCCCGGCGGGCTGATGGCGAAAGTATTAGGCATACCCCTGATTATCCATGAGCAGAACCGGGTGCCCGGCACCACTAACCGCTTGCTGGCGCGCTTCGCCAATCAGGTATTGGAAGCATTCCCGGACAGTTTTAATAAAAAGGTAAAGGCCAAATTTACCGGAAATCCGTTAAGAAAACAGTTTAAAGAATGTGTAGAGCGCAGAACAGCGCATCAGGGCATTAACATATTGGTCGTCGGCGGCAGTCAGGGAGCCCAGATATTAAACCAGGTTGTGCCTGGCGCAGTTGCAGGCTTGGATTTCAATGTGCAGGTAAGGCATCAAACCGGTACGGCGATGCAGGAGCTGGTCGAGAGCCGGTATAAAGAATTAGGCGTGAACGCGGAAGTGAATGCTTTTATTGAAGATATGGTGTCGGCCTATCACTGGGCGGATCTGGTGATTTGCAGATCCGGCGCAATGACCGTCAGCGAAGTCGCGGCAGCAGGCGTTCCAGCTATTTTTATACCGTTGCCGAACGCGATTGACGATCATCAAACAGCCAACGCCCGCTATTTGACCGATGCCGGTGCGGGGCTGTTATTGCTGCAAAAAGACTTGAATGAAACAACGCTGGCGGAACATATAACAAAGGTAGTTAAACAATTGGATGTAATGAGTAAAACGGTAAAAGAATACGCACGCTTGGATGCGACGGAAATTGTTGCAGGTGTTTGCATGGCCGAGGCGGGGTTATGAACGTTCCCAATAGTCAGGTGCAGGCTCGCGCCTTGGGCGGTGTCAACCGGATACATTTTGTCGGCATAGGCGGAACCGGTATGAGCGGTATTGCCGAGGTGTTATCGAACCTTGGTTATCAAGTCTCAGGTTCGGACATTAAGGAAAGCGCGGTCACAGAAAGATTGGCCGGCCTAGGCGTGACCATCAATATCGGGCATAAGCGGGAAAATATAGCCAAGGTCGATGTGGTGGTGGCTTCCAGCGCGATAGACCGCAGTAATGAAGAAATTGACGAGGCCTATATTCAAAGGATACCGGTCATTCCGCGCGCGGAGATGCTGGCTGAATTGATGCGCTTCAGGTTTGGTATCGCCGTTGCCGGAACCCACGGCAAGACCACAACGACCAGCTTGACCGCAAGTATTCTCGCAGAGGGGGGGCTCGATCCTACTTTTGTGATTGGCGGACGCTTAAACAGCGCAGGCAGCAATGCCAAATTAGGCCTAGGCCATTATTTGGTCGCCGAGGCCGATGAAAGCGACGCGTCGTTTTTATATTTGCAGCCGATGATGGCGATAGTGACCAATATCGACCAGGATCACATGGCGACCTATGAAGGCAGCTATCAGCGCTTAAAAGACACGTTTAAAGAGTTTTTGCATCATCTGCCTTTTTACGGACTGGCGGTGATGTGCCTGGATGATGAAGGCGTCAGGGCGATCCTGCCGGAAATATCGAAGCCGGTAACGACTTACGGCGTCCATGAAGATGCCGATGTCCGGGCGGTCAATATTAAACAGCAGGGTATGCACACCACGTTTGACGTGATTCGAAGAGGCGACCATCCGCCGTTACAGGTTACCTTGAATATGCCCGGCTGGCACAACATGCTCAACGCGTTGGCGGCGATCAGCGTCGCAACCAAATTGGCGGTCGATGATGAAGCCATCATCAGAAGTTTGGGGGCGTTTAAAGGCGTAGGCAGGCGGTTTCAAATCAACGGCGATTTGCCGATGGGCGAGGGCAAGCTGACGTTGGTTGACGATTACGGGCATCATCCGCGCGAGATTGCAGCCACGCTTGAAGCCTTGCGCCAGGCTTGGCCGGATCGGCGGTCGATCGTTATTTTCCAGCCGCATCGATATACGCGAACCCGGGATTTATTTGAAGATTTCGTGCAAGTGCTGTCAACCGTTGACGTGTTGATCCTGATGGATGTTTATGCGGCGGGTGAAACGGCGATTCCGGGTGCGGACGGCCGGGCGTTAAGCCGGGCGATCCGCATACGGGGACAGGTTGATCCGGTCTTTGTCGAAAACTGGGAAGAATTGCCGCAGATATTGGCGGGCATCGTCTTAGCCGGGGATGTGATATTGACGATGGGCGCGGGCAATGTCGGTCAGATCGCCGCACAGTTGCCGCAGTTGCTGGTAGAGACGTTGCAGGGCAAGGCCTCTGCACAGCATGACAATTAAAACGGGGGGCCGTTTGCTCAAGCATGAAAAACTGGCGAAGTACACCAGTTGGCGCGTTGGCGGCCCTGCGGATCGGCTGTATATACCGCAAGACCGGCAAGACCTGATCGAGTTTATAAAGACCCTGCCTGAATCCGAGCCGGTGTTCTGGATGGGGTTGGGCAGTAATTTACTGGTCAGGGATGGCGGCATACGTGGCACGGTGATTAATACCAAGGGACGGTTAAAAGAGATGAGTTTGACCGCTGACGGTTTGGTTTATGTTGAAGCGGGCGTCCCCTGCGCGCATGTGGCGCGTTTTTGCGGGGAACGGGGTTTGATCGGAGCGGAGTTTTTAGCGGGCATACCCGGAACTATGGGCGGCGCTTTAAAAATGAATGCAGGCGCTTTCGGCGGCGAAACCTGGGCTATCGTTAACAGTGTGGAGATGCTGAACAGGTCGGGGGAGATCAGTCATAGAAAGCCGCAGGATTTCAAGGTGAGTTACCGGTCTGTCAAGGGTTTTGAAAACGAATGGTTTTTGGCCTGTTTGTTGACGTTGCAGCCAGGCGATACGGCCGCTAGCCAGCAGAAAATAAAAGGATTATTGGAAAAGCGGGGGGCGACGCAGCCGACCAATCAGCCCAGTTGCGGATCGGTCTTTAAAAATCCGGAAGGCGGTTATGCGGCGCGGTTGATCGAGCAAAGCGGTTTAAAAGGCTATGCGATTGGCGGGGCCTGCGTGTCGGAAAAACATGCGAATTTTATTGTCAATACCGGCAACGCAACGGCAGCGGACATCGAAGCCCTCATTCGTTATGTACAGGATAAAGTGGAACAGCAGCAGGGGGTAATCTTGCAGACTGAGGTTTGTATGGTAGGTGAAGCAATATGAAAACATTGGCGTTAAATAAGCCTGAGCAATTCGGCCGGGTCGCGGTAATGATGGGCGGGTCGGCGGCGGAAAGGGAGGTTTCGTTAAGAAGCGGGGCGGCCGTTTATGAGGCTTTAAAAAATAAAGGCGTGGATGCAATTGCCATTGATGTGACGGGCAGTCCGATCGAAGCGTTGGCGGGGTTGAAGATCGACCGGGTCTTTAACATTATCCACGGACGCGGCGGCGAAGATGGCGTGTTGCAAGGGGTTCTGGAAGTGCTGGGGATTCCCTATACCGGTAGCGGCGTCATGGCGTCTGCTTTGAGCATGGATAAGCTGCGGACCAAGCTGTGCTGGCAGGGTTATGGGCTGGTCACGCCGCTTTGGTGTTTATTGGCGGATGAAACCGATATTGATAACTGCATTGAAAAGCTGGGTTTCCCGGTTATCGTCAAACCGGCGCAGGAAGGTTCCAGCATCGGCATGAGCAAGGCAAACAATCGGGATGAATTGTCGGCGGCCTTAACCGTGGCGGCGAAATACCGTTGCGACGTTTATGCGGAGGCCTGGGTTACCGGTAAGGAATATACCGTTGCGGTCTTGGATGGAGAGGCGTTGCCGGTTATCCGTCTGGAAACCCCCAATGTATTTTACGATTACGAAGCCAAATACCAGGCGACGACGACGCAATACCATTGTCCTTGCGGTCTGAGCCAGGAACAGGAGCAGTTTATACGTGACTTGGCGGTAACGGCCTGTAAGGTGGTCGGTGTTAAAGGCTGGGGCAGGGTTGATGTATTTATCGATGATTTGGGCCAGTACCAGTTGATTGAGGTTAACACCGTCCCCGGCATGACCGACCACAGCTTGGTGCCGATGGCGGCCAGACAGGCGGGCATGGACTTTGACGAATTGGTTTTGCGCATTCTGGAAACCAGTTGCGGGCAGTGAGTTATGCATAGTTACCTCTGCGATGCACCGATACGGGTAGGTGCAAACCGGTTTCAGGCAGATTTGTGAGAACAGTTGTGAAAACGATGATGACCGTATCGCTGTTGATCGGTCTGGTCTGGCTGGCAGGCTACGGTGTTAAGCGCATACCGATCAAATATGTGCGCACCGAAGGGGTTTTCCAATACCTCAGTAAGGACGAGATAAAGACCGCTTTGCAGCCCTTGGTGACGACCGGTTTTTTCGATGCCGATATGCAGGCCATTCATCAGGCGGTTTCGGAGTTGACTTGGGTGGACACGGTTACAGTCAAGCGTGTTTGGCCCCATGCGATTGACATAAAGATACGCGAAAAAAAGCCCTATGTACGGTGGGGGGAACAGCGCCTGATCAGCGCACGGGGCGAGATCATTACACCGAAAAATATAGACCAGTTTAAGACCTTGCCTATATTGCAAGGGCCTGAACAGCAACAAGTGAAGACGCTGGAAATAATGAAGGGCGTTAACACCGCATTAGCCGACCAGTCCATGAAAATGGCGGAGTTCACGATTAACGATCGGTGGGCATGGAAGATTAAGTTAACAACGGGCTTGGAAATACTGTTGGGACGAAATGAACAATTAAAGAAATTACAGCGGTTCTTGAAGACGCTGGATGTACTAGGACAAGAACAGGTTGAGCGGATGGCGATAGTCGATTTGAGGTACCCCAATGGATATGCGGTTTCATGGAAACCGGGAACCGAAGAAATCGACTGGAAGAAAACGGCCAATCCTCAACATGAAATAGATGGTTAATCATATAAAAATGATACAGAGCAAACAAAATGGCGAAAAAAACAGAACGTAATTTAATAGTCGGGCTGGACATCGGGACTTCGAAAGTCGCGGCTATAGTTGGTGAACTCAGCAGTGATGGCAATATTGAAATCATAGGCATTGGATCAACACCATCGCGCGGTCTGAAAAAAGGCGTTGTGGTCAATCTGGAATCGACCGTGCAATCGATACAGCGGGCTATTGAAGAGGCCGAATTAATGGCCGGATGCCAGATCAGGTCGGTTTATGCGGGCATCGCCGGCAGCCACATCAGAAGCCTTAACTCTCACGGCATTGTGGCCATTAAAGACAAGGAAGTGACTCAGTATGATATAGACCGGGTGATAGATTCCGCCCGCGCGGTGGCGATCCCTGCGGATCAGAAAATACTGCATATTTTGCCCCAGGAGTTTGTGATCGATCTTCAGGAAGGCATCAAGGAGCCTATCGGGATGTCGGGTATTCGTCTGGAGGCCAAGGTGCATATGGTCACCGGCAGCGTCAGCGCCTCGCAGAATATCGTCAAGTGCATCCGGCGCTGCGGCCTGGAAGTCGACGACATTGTGCTGGAGCAATTGGCGTCCTGCAATTCGGTGCTGACCGATGACGAGAAAGAATTGGGCGTCTGCCTGATCGATATTGGTGGCGGCACTACGGATATTGCGATTTTCGTTGAGGGCGCGATAAAACATACCGCAGTGATCCCCATCGCGGGAGACCAGGTGACCAATGACATTGCGGTTGCGCTACGCACTCCGACGCTGAATGCCGAGGATATTAAGCGGAAATACGCCTGCGCGTTAACGCAGCTGGCGAATGTCGATGAGGTTATTGAGGTGCCCAGCATCGGCGATAGGGCGCCGCGCAAGATTTCAACGCAAAACCTGGCCGAGATTATCGAACCGCGCTATGAAGAACTCATGCTGCTGGTTCAATCGGAACTAAGGCGCAGCGGATTTGAAGAATTGATTGCAGCCGGGATTGTGTTAACCGGCGGCAGTTCAAAAGTCATGGGATTGATCGATTTGGCGGAAGAGATTTTCCATATGCCGGTGCGTATGGGAGGGCCGCAAAATGTGACAGGCTTAACCGAGGTGGTAAAAAATCCGATTCACTCCACGGGTGTCGGGTTGTTAATGTATGGAAAAGATCATCAGGGTGTCGGCAGAGGCATTGATTCTGACGGTCCCGGCGTGTTTTCACGCATGAAGAATTGGTTTCAGGGTAATTTTTGATAGTTTTTGTAATAATTTAAGGGGCAGCGGTAATGGCTATGAAATACGAATTAATGGATATGAGTAATGAGCATGCGGTCATTAAAGTGATCGGTGTTGGCGGCGGCGGCGGTAATGCGGTCAGTCACATGGTTGGCAGTCTCGTCGAAGGGGTTGAGTTTATCTGTGCGAATACCGATGCGCAGGCATTAAGAAAGTTGAATATCGATACGATCATCCAGTTAGGCGTCGAATTGACCAAAGGGTTGGGCGCAGGCACCAATCCTGAAGTCGGCAGATTGGCGGCAGACGAAAACAAAGATCGCATCAGGGAAGTATTAGAGGGGGCCGATATGGTATTCCTGACAGCAGGCATGGGCGGCGGCACCGGTACCGGTGCGATTCCTGTCATTGCCGAAATCGCCAGGAGCATGGGTATTCTGACCGTTGCCGTGGTAACCAAGCCGTTTTCATTTGAAGGCAAAAAGAAGCTGGCGACTGCGGAGCAAGGTATTGCGGAACTTGAAAAGTTTGTTGATTCATTGATCATCATTCCAAATCAAAAATTATTGCCGGTATTGGGCAACGACGTGTCTTTAGTGAATGCGTTTAAAGCGGCTAACGATGTGTTGTTGGATGCGGTGCAGGGCATTACCGAGTTAATCGTTCATCCCGGCATGATTAACGTCGATTTTGCCGACGTAAGAACCGTCATGTCCGGCATGGGCGCGGCGATTATGGGTACAGGTTCGGCAAAAGGCGAATATCGGGCTCGGGAAGCGGCCGAGAAAGCCATCGCCTGCCCACTATTGGAAGACATTAACTTACAGGGCGCGCGCGGTATTTTGGTTAATATTTCCGCTGCTGATATGGGCATTGCAGAGTTCGATGAGGTGGGCAATATTGTTCACGAATTCGCTTCGGAAGATGCGGTTATCAAAATCGGCATGTCGATTAATCCTGAGTTAGGCGATGATATTAAAGTGACTGTGGTCGCTACAGGAATGGGTTTGCCGTCCCGCGTGGTTAAACTTGCGCCCAAAGCGACAGTTGGCTACGTTAACCAGAATGTGGCCGGCGAAGTCAATTACGAGGGCTTGGATAAACCTACGGTGATGCGTAACAAAACCGAAGGCAGAGAAACGCGTTTTGGGGCTCAACCTAAAAAAGACATGGATTTAGATTATCTGGATATTCCGGCTTTTCTAAGGCGTCAAGCGGACTAATGAGTTCGAAAATAGGCGCTTGGAGAGTAGATCCTGCTCAGGCTAAGCGCCTATATCCCTGTAGGCGAAATGGATTCAGTCTCTGTTTTTGGGGCCGATTGTGATAAAATTTGCGTTTTTTGCCCTCTTTACTTAGCGTTATTTATTTTATGATTAAACAGCGAACCTTAAAAAACACAATCAGGGCAACAGGTGTAGGGCTACATACGGGCGATAAAGTTTATTTGACTTTACGCCCGGCTGAGGCGAATACCGGCATTAGATTTCGCAGAGTCGATTTGGATACGCCGGTGACCATTAACGCAACGCCGGAAAATGTCGGCGAAACCATGTTGTCGACTACGCTGGTTGCCGGCGATGTGAAAATATCAACCATAGAGCATCTGCTTTCGGCTTTTGCCGGATTAGGCATCGACAACGCAATAATCGATGTCAGTGCCGCTGAGGTTCCGATTATGGATGGCAGCGCCGGGCCTTTTGTCTTTTTGCTCCAGTCTGCGGGGGTTGAAGAACAGGATACTCCGAAGCAGTACATCCGCATTAAGCGCAGCATCAGGGTTGAGGATGGCGACAAATGGGCTGCTTTTGAGCCGTTTGAAGGATTCAAGGTTACTTTTACGATTGACTTTGAACACCCTGCTTTTGAAGAACATGTAAAAACCGCCACGATGGATTTTTCATCAACTACTTTCGTCAAGGAAGTGAGCCGGGCCAGGACTTTCGGCTTCATGAAAGATATTGAAATGTTGCGGGAAAATAACCTGGCGCTGGGCGGAAGTCTTGATAATGCCATCGTGGTCGATGACGATAAAGTGATGAACGAAGACGGCCTGCGCTATGCGGATGAATTTGTTAAGCATAAAATCCTTGATGCGATAGGCGATTTGTACCTGCTGGGGCATAGTTTGATTGGCGCGTTTACCGGTTATAAATCGGGTCACGGCTTGAACAATAAATTGCTCCGCGCTTTATTAAATGACAAAGATGCCTGGGAAATGGTGACCTTTGACGATGAGGAAAACGCCCCGATTTCCTTCATGCGTTCTGCGGAATCGCCGAGACCCGCCGCATAAAATTGTCGCGCCGGCCACTGCCTGGTTTATCAGGCGGTAGCTTGGCGTTCCGACAGTTTTGCCAGCGTTGCGCTTAATCTCAGCAGCGCCAGTTTCAATTGCTGATCCGAAACAGACAGACTGTGGTTTCGGATCAGCTCTATTTTTTCCGCCGAAGGAATGATCGGTGTCCTGCCTTGTCGCGATGTTGTCTGTAGCGTCTCTACCCTGACTTTAATCTGCATAATCGAAACTGATTCCCTGGTTACCGGGGCGATAGCCGCGAGAATCGCGCCGTTATAAAAGCGCAGCTGCGAGGCCCAGGCAGCCGTATCGGTATAAACCAACAGCTTCTTGCCGTTAACAACGCAGTGTATTACATGATGGGCTATCGTCGCCGGCAGCACGTCATGAACACGCTGTAGTACCTGTTTTTGTTGCTCAATCTGGCTATAAAAATACGCAATAGTGCGGTTTGGAAATGACAGCGCCGCTTTAAAAGGAGTTGGTTTTGTCGCCATATGTAATTGCCTGTCAATTCCGTGTCGAAAAGTCTTCACCGGATTATTGGTTTATCCAGGATAGTGGGATATAGTTAGATTCTGTAAGGGAATAAGTAGCTTTAATGTAATAATCCGCTAGTATCATATCCATAAACATCAAGAAAGATAGGGCCAGGGAGATAACGTGAGACAATTTATTCAGGGTATCGCAGAAAACAATCATTATCAGGCAACGCGTTTGTTGCAGATGCTAAGACAAATCCAATCCCGCTATCATTATATCCCGGAAGCAGCGATAGAACAGCTGGCCGGCTTGTTGAACATTCCCCGGACGCAAATCATCAGCGTCGTTGAATTCTACAGTTTTTTTCATCTGTCCCCCAGAGGGCAATATGAGCTATTGATCAGCGATTCCATAACGGATCATATGTTGGGCAAGAAAAACCTGCTCGGATATCTGGCCGATAAATTGGCTGTTGCGGTCGGCCAAGTCAGGGAAGACGGCGTGGTCAGCCTGGATAATACTTCATGTACCGGCATGTGCGATCAAGGCCCTGCCGGTCTGGTCAACGGCTACGCATTAACCCGGCTGGATCGTTCCAAAATTGATAAAATCGCAGAGCTGATTAATCAGCAGAAACCACTGGAAGAGTGGCCGAGCGAGCTATTCCAGGTCGATGACAATATCCTCAAATCCGGTTTATTGCTGGATCAACAGTTTGAACAAGGCGCGGCGCTTAAATCGGCTTTAAAGCGGGGCGTCAAGGAAACACTGGCGGAAATTGATAAATCGGGCTTACGAGGCCGGGGCGGCGCCGGATTTAAAACGGCGATGAAATGGCAATTCTGTTCGGAAGAACAACAGACCGAGCGTTATGTGGTGTGCAATGCCGACGAAGGCGAGCCCGGAACGTTTAAGGACAGGGTGCTGTTAAATTCATACGCGGATCAGGTTTTTGAAGGCATGACCGTGTGTGCAGCGATTATCGGAGCCAAGCAGGGCTTTTTGTATTTGCGCGGTGAGTATTTGCATCTTTACGACAAGCTGCAAGACATTTTGGAGCAGCGCCGTCGAAACGGGGTGCTGGGCAATAATATTCAGGATGCAGGAGTTGATTTCGATATTGAAATTTGCCTCGGCGCCGGCGCTTATATTTGCGGTGAAGAATCCGCGCTGATCGAATCGCTGGAAGGCAAAGCCGGTATCCCGCGCAACCGTCCTCCCTATCCGGTCACCCAAGGCTATCTGGGCAAACCTACCGTCGTCAATAACGTGGAAACGTTTTTGGCCGCGGCGGGCATCGCGGTCAACGGCGGAGATTGGTTTGCAAATATCGGCACTGAAAAATCAAAGGGTACAAAAATACTCAGCATCAGCGGCGATTGTACGCGTCCCGGCATCTATGAATATCCGTTTGGTGTAACCGTCCAGACCATTCTTAACGATTGCGGAGCTGACGACGTACTGGGAGTACAGATAGGCGGACCATCGGGAACTTTTATTTCCAATCAGGAATTCGACCGCAAGCTGGCTTTTGAGGATTTGGCCACCGGCGGATCATTCATTATTTTCAACGCCAGTCGAAACATTCTCGACATGGTCCATAACTTCACGCATTTTTTCGCTCATGAAAGCTGCGGATTTTGTACGCCATGCCGGGTAGGTACTTCGTTACTGCAAAAGCAGGTTGATAAGATTGTCGAAGGTCACGGTTCGGCGGGGGATGTTGTTGCGCTCGAAGAACTCTGTCAGCTGGTTAAGAACTATAGCCATTGCGGCCTGGGGCAAACCGCCGCGAACCCGATATTAACGACGCTGCAACGCTATCCCGATTTGTACCAAAGCCGGTTAAAAGAAATCAGTTATGAACCGGGATTCGATTTGGATGGCGCGCTGGAAACGGCGCGGCGCATGGCGAATCGGGACGATGCCGGTGCGCATTTGGCTCAGACTCAGATGGAGAGCGAACATGAGTAAAACGATTACTATCGACGGAAAAACCATCCCTTTCGAAGAGGGGCAGACCATCATGGATGCGGCAATGGCCGCCGGCGTCTATATACCGCATTTATGCCATCAGCCGGAATTTACCCCGCACGGCAGCTGCAAGCTGTGTACGGTCAAAGTAAACGGGCGCAACTGTTCCGCCTGCACCTATCCGGCGATGGAAGGTCAGGACGTGCTGAATGAGACTGAAGAGCTGATCGACGACCGGAAGAAAATCACCCAGATGCTGTTTGTGGAAGGCAATCATTTTTGTCCGTCTTGCGAAAAAACCGGCAACTGCCAGCTGCAAGCTGTTGCCTATCACTTGAACATGCTCGACAACCATTTCCCGCTGTTTTACCCTGATCGGGAAGTAGACGCTTCGCATGCCGAGGTGATGATTGATCATAACCGCTGTATTTTTTGCACATTGTGCGTTCGGGCCAGCCAGCAAAAAGATAGTAAAGACGTGTTTGCGATCAGCGGGCGCGGCATCCACAAGCATTTAATCGTTAATGCTGAAAGCGGGTTGTTGAAAGATACTGATATAGACGCGACAGATCAAGCAGCGCACATTTGTCCTACCGGTGCGATTCTGATTAAACGCACCGGTTATCAGGTGCCGATTGGCGAGCGCATTTACGATCACAAACAAATCGATCAAGTGAGTTTAGAGACGGAGCATCTTAAACATGGCGAATAAAATTAGAGTAGCAACCACATCGCTGGCAGGCTGCTTCGGCTGTCACATGTCGTTTTTAGATATAGACGAACGGATGCTGCAACTGGCTGAAGTTGTCGAGTTCGACCGTTCGCCGATTACCGACATAGAACACTGCACCAACTGCGATATAGGCCTGATTGAGGGCGGCGTGTGCAATTCCGAAAACGTACACGTATTGCGCGAGTTTCGTAATAACTGCAAAATTCTGGTTGCGGTCGGCGCCTGCGCGATTAACGGCGGACTGCCCGCAATGCGCAATCATATCCCGCTCGAAGAATGCCTGAACGAGGCTTATTTGGACGGCATCGGCGTGGAAAATCCGAAGATCCCCAGCGATATAGAATTGCCGTTGCTGTTGAACCAAGTGCATCCGATTCATGAAATCGTCAAAATCGATTATTACCTGCCCGGCTGCCCACCGTCTGCGGACGTATTCTGGAAATTCCTGACCGATTTGATTGAAGGGCGTGAACCTTCGTTGCCTTATGAGTTGGTTCATTACGATTGAACAATGGTAATGTGGTGATTTAGAAAATAGCACACGGATGACACGGATTTAACTGATCTACACCGATAAAAAATTCGTTCAAATCCGTCTTATCTGTGTCATCCGTGCTCCATTAAATATAGCCGGCATCTGATAACAAATACGGGAATTATTATGTACGAACATTTAGAAACAGCTGAAAACCGGGACAGTTTAAAACGTGTCGTCGTCGATCCTGTCTCGCGCGTTGAAGGGCACGGCAAAGTCACTTTATTGCTGGACGAGGATAATAAAGTCCAGCAAGCCCGATTGCATATCGTTGAGTTTCGAGGCTTCGAACGATTCATTCAAGGCAGGCCGTATTGGGAGCTGCCGGTTTTGGTGCAGCGTTTATGCGGCATCTGCCCGGTCAGCCATCATTTGGCCGCCGCCAAAGCCATAGACCAATTGGTCGGCATCGATCCTGCTTACCTGCCCGTTTCAGCGGACAAATTAAGACGTTTGCTGCATTTCGGGCAAGTGATGCAATCCCATGCCCTGCATTTCTTTCACCTATCCAGCCCGGATTTATTGTTCGGCTTCGAAAGCGACATCAGCAAGCGTTCGATTGTTGCGGTGTTGGGCGAGTATCCCGACATCGGCGTACAGGGCGTAAAACTGCGCAAGTACGGCCAGGAAGTCATCCGCATGGTGTCAGGCAAACGTGTTCACGGCACCGGCGCGATTGCCGGCGGCATGAATAAATCGCTGACTAAAGCCGAGCGCGATTATCTTCTGGAAGATATAGACCAGATGATAGATTGGGCCGCGGGTTCCGTTGCGCTGATCAAGAAAGTGCATTGCTCCAATCTGCCTTATTACGATGAATTCGCGACCCTGCGCACCAATTACCTGGGCTTGACCAAGCCGGACGGCGCTCTGGAGCTTTATCACGGCGGCATCCGCGCCAAGAATGAGCACGGCGAAACCATTATGGATCACATCGATTATTGCAAATATAACGATTATATCCATGAAGAAGTCCGCTCCTGGACCTACATGAAGTTCCCTTACCTGCTGTCGTTGGGGCAGGAAAAAGGTTGGTATCGGGTCGGGCCGTTGGCGCGGGTCAATAACTGCGAGTATATCGATACCCCGTTGGCGGAAGCCGCCCGCGTCGAATTTAAAGCGCACAGCGGCGAAGCGATGGTGCACAGCACTCTGGCGTTTCACTGGGCGCGCCTGATTGAAGTCCTGCATTGCGCGGAAAGCATTAAGGTGCTGCTCAATGACCCGGACATCATGGGCTCTGATCTGGTCGCGCAAGGCGAAAAGCGTTATGAAGGCGTGGGCGTGATTGAAGCGCCGCGCGGCACCTTGTTCCACCACTATCAAGTCGATGAAAACGACATCGTCACCAAAGCCAACCTGATCGTATCGACCACCAGCAACAACATGGCGATGAATGAGTCGGTACGGCAAGTGGCGGCGGAATACTTGTCAGGCCGCGAACTGACCGAGCCGTTATTGAATAACCTGGAAGTAGCGATACGCGCTTACGATCCTTGTTTGTCCTGCGCGACCCATGCGGTAGGAAAAATGCCTCTGCAACTTGAGTTGGTCGATGCCGAAGGTAAGTTGATCGACAAGTTGGTCAAACACAGTGACGGACAAATCGAGCGGGAACATGGCTAAACCGGTTTTGCTGTTCGGTTACGGCAACCTCAGTCGCGGCGACGATGCGCTGGGGCCGTTGCTGCTGGCGTATGCAGAAAGGCATTGCGATCTGGATGACGTTGAAATACTGACCGACTTCCAGCTGCAAATCGAACATGCATTGGATTTGGAAAACAGGCGCTTGGTGTTGTTTGTCGACGCGTCGGTAGCTTGCGTCAATGCGTTTGATTTTACCGTGTTGGAGCCGGTCAGGGACAAAAGCTATACGACTCACGCGATGAGCCCGGCGGCGGTTTTAGACGTGTACCAATCGATAAAAAAGCAAACACCGCCGCCGTGTTTTTTGCTGAGCATCAAAGCCGATAAATTTGAACTGGGCGACGGGTTAAGCGCAAATGCTGAAAATAATTTAGCCGAAGCCTGCCGGTTTGCTGAACGTTTATTAAGCAATCCGGATCCTGTTTTTTGGCGGAAACAGGCGCGCCCCGCGTGATTTGCATGCAGCTCGTATTATTTTCTTTCCTTCAGTAAATCCCGGATTTCGGTTAATAACAGTTCTTCCTTGGAAGATTCCGGCAGTGCTGCTGGCGCTACGGGTTCTTTTTTATTCAGGCTGTTGATGAACTTTATTGCGATGAAAATAACAAAGGCAATAATCGTGAAATCAACCAGGGACTGAATAAAGTTACCGTAATTAAGCGTTACGGCAGGCGCATCCCCGGCAGCTTCCTTGATCGTAAATGCCAGTTTGGTAAAGTCTACCCCGCCGATTAATACGCCAATCGGCGGCATGAATACGTCGGCGACTAAAGATGAAATAATCTTGCCGAAAGCGGTGCCGACGATGATGCCTACGGCCATGTCAATCGCGTTGCCCTTGATGGCAAATTCTTTAAACTCCTGCAACATTCCCATATTGATCACCTTAAATGATTGGTTGAGTTCGCGGCCTGCGCTTTGTTTGCGCCTCCAGGCGGTAAGCCTGGAGGACAAGCGAGAATAAGACGGTTCCTGATTAAAACTCCCTGTATTCGTTTTATTTTTTATGTTGCTGGCGGTGTTCCATCATTTGAGCGTGGTGCGCCTTCATCAGATCCAATTGCTGGTTTTTTAACGTTTCTTTTTTGGCGGGATCTTTCTCTGACAAAATCTGATTCGAGAGGTCATGCATCTGCAACATGTGGTCCTGCATGGCGCGCATATGCGCATTTTTTTGTTCTTCAGTCATGCCCATCCCCATGCCCTGATGCGTTCCCATTTCTTTTGCCGGTTCGGCGGCTTTTTGCGGTTCCGCAGCGGAACTTGCCATGCTTAACGGAAGCAACAGTAACAAAACAGCGATTGATTTATATAAATGTTTCATTGGAATCACCTTTATTGGGTTGGTTGAAAATCCATTGTAGGTGAAATTAAAGTCCTGTTGGAATAAAAATGTTGTTAGTGAGGAATGGCGCGCAATGCGGTTTTTTATGTGCGTAACATCAGTTATGTGTTTATTTTGTATCAATGGCTTAAATTGTCTTGGCGGCGGCCTTAACAGGATTTGATTGCGCAGGCAAAAGCAAAATTACAATGGCGATTTTTTCAGTAAACTCTGTTTAAATTCATCGGCGGAAACCGGTTTGCCGAACAAGTAGCCTTGGAATACCTGGCACCCGAAACTTGCCAGATATTCGCGTTGAATTTCGGTTTCAACGCCCTCGGCAATAACGTTAAGGGTCAGATTTTTTCCTAGAGCCAGAATAGTTCGGATAATAGCCGAGTCATGTTTGTTAAAAGCCATATTTCTGACGAATGATTGGTCTATTTTCAGCTGTTCCAGGGGGAGTTTTTGCAAATAAGACAGAGAGGAATAACCGGTACCGAAATCATCCATCGAAAAATTGACTCCTAGGTCCCTGACGGCATGCATTTTAGCAATCGTGTCTTCGACATTATCGAGGATGACGGACTCCGTAATCTCCAATTTGAGCCGGGCGGGGTTGACCCCGGTTTCTGCTAATAATGTACTCACTTGCGCCACAAAATCAGCCTGACTGAGTTGTCGGCTGCTGATATTTACCGCCAACCTCAGCATGCGGGTTTCAGGGTGTTTTGCCCAGTCAACCAACGTTTTACAGCCTTGTTTCAATACCCAGTGGCCAATAGGCAGAATTAGGCCCGTTTCTTCTGCGAGCGGAATAAATTCGGCGGGAGGAATCATGCCGCGTTCAGCCTGATTCCAACGTATCAGCGCCTCCGCTCCGACCGGTTGCCCTGATGCATCGACTTGCACCTGATAGTGCAGGATCAATTCATTCCGCTCCAGCGCATTGCGCAAATCGGATTCTAACGATGCGCGAAAGTTTAAAGTTTCCTGCATTTCGGGAATAAAAGCGCGTATCACATTTCGTCCGGCTTGCTTAGCCTGATACATGGCCAGATCGGCGCGTTTAAGCAGTTCTTCGCTGCTGGTTTCGTGGCCAAGAAACAGTACAAAGCCAATGCTGCCGGTAGAATAGTGTTCAATAAAAGACTCCGGTTTAGTTTCGACCGCCAGGGATGGCGGGAGTGCCGCAGCGGGTAGGGAACCAGCGCGGTCGACCGCCAGGGATGGCGGGAGTGTCGCAGCGGGTAGGGAGCCGGCGCGGTCGACGTTGGTCTTCAATATGTAGAATTCAGCCAGATTATTACGAATTTTCTCGGCAATTGTGTGGGCTTGGATGGCGGCCGCCATCTCCTGTTCATCGAGAAATTCCAGCATAATCACAAATTCATCGCCGCCAAGGCGGGCCACAGTATCGACATCCCGCACACAGTTTTGCAATCGCCGTCCCACCTCAATCAGCAGTTGATCGCCCCGGTCATGGCCCAGCGTATCGTTAAGCGTTTTGAAATTATCAAGATCGAGGAACATTAACGCGCCGTGAGTCTTGCTACGATGGCTGGTGTTCAGCGCCAGATTGAGCCGGTCGAACAGCAACGTGCGGTTGGGGAGCTTGGTCAGGGAGTCGTAGTAAGCCAGATCTTTGATGTGCTCTTCATCGGCCTTGCGTTGGCTAATGTCGGTGAAGGTGTCTACATAGTTGATCACCAAGCCTTCAGGATTGGTGATAGCGGTTATGCATAGCCATACGGGGTAGACCTCGCCATTTTTTCTTTTATTCCAGATTTCGCCTTGCCAGTATTTATCGCGATTGATGTTCTTCCACATGGCGGCATAGAATTCATTGTCCTGCCGATCGGAATTGAGCATGTCCGCGGATTTACCGATAACCTCGTCGGCACTGTAGCCGGTTAGCTCGGTAAACGATTTGTTAACGCGTAAAATATTATTATCGGCGTCGGTGACAAATATGCCCTCCTGAGACTCAAACGCCGCCGCCGCAATGCGTAGCTCATGTTCGGCCTTGAGCCGTAGCTTTTCACGGTCGAAATTGTCCAGCGCATAGGAAAGATCATCGGTCAGTCCGCGCATCAAGTCAATCAGGTCCGGGGTAAAGTAGTCTCGTTCCTCGGCGTAGACGGCAATAGCGCCGATGCAGCGACCGCCACGCATTAGCGGGAATGCCGCCGACGAGTTGATGTGTTCTGCAATCGCCATCGGGCGCCAGGGTAAAGTCTTGGCTTCATCAAGGAAGTTATTAAGAATTTTCGGTGCACCTTGCCGGATTGCCTCCGCCATAGGTCCTCGTCCTTCCGGCAATGACTCGTCGACAGAGACCTGGATGTTCCTGAGATAGCTGGAATTGGGGTGGCTGACGGCTACCGGGCGCACCCAGCCGTCCGTTTCGGTTATGCCCACCCAGACCAGTTTAAACGCAACATGACTGACGATGATCCGGCATACCTCGGTCAGCAGTTTAATTTCGTCCGATTCACGCACAATGATATCGGCGCTCTGGGTCCATGCGGCGTACAGATGGTTTACCCGCTCCCGCTGCAGTTCGGAATTGGACAGCGCATCCAGCATTTGGTTAAAACCGTGCGCGAGTACGCCAACCTCATCGTCACCGGAAATATGCGCCCGGACATTAAGGCGTCCCCGTTCGACCTCTGCGGCTACCCGCATCAGGTGATGCAATCTTCTTGTTAGTCTTCGCGCCAACAGTATTGCGGCAATCAATATCGCCAGGGCTGCAAGTGCTATAAAATTTACGCCCACGATCACAACGGAGTGAAGGTTGGCATTGACCCCGTTCATCGTCATGCTTACCCGCGCCCAGCCGACGTGACGCTGCCCGGCCATTACGGGGGCGGCAATTTCAATTTGACGCGTATTGGCGAGCAACACTTGGGTTTTTGGCGGGGAACTTAACAGTTTTTGATGCAAGGCGTCGGTAACGAACAGTCCTGCCTCGCTTGGCCGCGTAGAACTCAGCACTTCGCCGCGCAACGATAAAATATAGGCCCGTTCGAGATCGGGCAAGCCGGCAAAGCCTTGCAGCACTTCCTTTAATCCCGCAATATCGTTGGCGAGCACCCATGATGTGCTGCTGCCGGCCAGCGATACGGCCAAGGAGTTGCTCTGCTGGATGGCGGCGCTATAAAGAAAATTGCGTTGCCGCTCGAATAGCATGCCGGCAAGCCCTATCATCAAGATTAGCGCAACACCGCCGAATGACCAGGCTAACTGATGCCGAATTGAACCACTGAAAAAAGTGTAGCGCATTATGTCCCGGTTACGATTAGTCGGCCTTATCTAAAGGCCGCACTGTTTTGATAAAGGTCTCAATAAAAGTCTGAACCGGTCCATAACTGTCGTCATTGGCCGGTTCAAAACGGGTAACCGGAATACGCGCCAGCATTTCCCGGCCTTGCGGATGACGGTCTAGGCTAAACAGCAGTTTGGCGAATTTGTCGGTCAGCTCTGCCGGCAGGCCTTTACGCATCACCCAGCCGTTATTTTGCAGGGATTCGGTTTGCCATTTGACTTCGAGCTGGTCGGCTAACTGGGGGTTTTCCTTGCAGAATGTTTTCCAGGGCGCCGGCCAGGTTGCTCCAGCTGCGACATGGCCGAGCAACACGTTAATGATCGAAGACTCCTGCGAACCGACATAGCGGTTTTCGATGTCGCGGTTAATATCAAGGCCGTGGGTATGCAGATAATGCTGGGGCATCATCGTAGCCGCCAGCGCAGTCGGCGCCGGGTAGGAGACGGCCTTGCCCTTGAGGTCTGCAACGGTATTAATGCCGCTGTCGCGGCGCACCAGAATGATGCCGCGAAAATCATCGTCATCGGCCATCTTGCCAAACACGCGATAGCCATGCTTAAGCGAGTTGACAGTCTGATAAGGATTCGGCATCGCAAAATCAAAGTGTCCGCTGTAAAGCTTTCTGTCAAATTCGTCATAGTCGCGCGACGCTTCCAGGATGAAATCGGCTTCGGGTATGTTGGCGTTAAGGAAATCGACAATGGGGGCGTAAACCTCAAATAAGCGCTTGGGGTTATGCAGGGGATGGATGCCGATTACATATTTAGTCCGTTTAAATGGGCTTTGCGGCCTGAAACTGGGTTCATAAATGTTGTCGGCTTTCTGGTTCCAGCCGGCAAAAAACGCTAAATCCAGTAATAAATTCCACCCTTTTTGGGTGGTGCTTTCTTGGTGTTCGGCATTATTTATCGATGTTCGGCTGGCTTGGCTTGGGTTTTCCCAAGTAGGGGCGTCTGCATAAACGGTCAAGTTAGGGAGCAGCAGTATTATGAGGCCATATCGGCGTAAAATTTCAATCATTAACAAGATGAAGTTCTGCGGCTGAGGTCGAGGCTACGGTAAGCTGTAAAAGATCTTAACACGTATCAAGGCTGGCTGGAATGATACCCGTAATAGCTGGGTTTTGGAATTCTTTTGGCGAACGCGCATTCATTTGGCCGTGACAATAAGCAATTTTTTTTGTCATAAAAGGGTAATATGTCATTCGGTAAAATACCCCGTTTATTCTTATCTTAATTTGATTATGTCTAATTTAAATATTCTCGTTGTTGAAGATGAAGACGCCATCAGAGAGATGTTGATGATGGTGCTTGAGCAGGCCGGTTTTAGGTCGATCGCGGCAGCGGACGCGGAAGAAGCGCAAAAATTCCTTGATGAAGCTTTGCCGGACTTGATTCTGTTGGACTGGATGTTGCCCGGGGTCAGCGGTGTCGAATGGGCCAGGCGTTTAAAAAAGGATCCCATGTACCGGGATCTGCCTATTATTTTGTTGACGGCGCGAGGCGAGGAAGAGGACAAGGTGAGGGGCTTGGAAATCGGTGCAGACGATTATATGACCAAACCCTTTTCACCGAAGGAGCTGGTGGCGCGTATCCGCGCCGTTTTACGCAGAAGCGGAAAAATAAACGACCTGGCGCAAATCACCTTGGGCGATCTGACCCTGGATACCGAGCAGCACCGGCTCAGTATCGGCGACAAACAATTGGATGTGAGTCCGACCGAGTTTCGCTTAATGCAGTTCTTTATGACCCATCCCGACAAGGTATTCAACCGTACTCAATTGCTGGATCAAGTCTGGGGGCGTAGCGTATACATTGAAGAACGTACCGTTGACGTGCATATACGCAGGTTGCGTAAAATTCTGGGCGAACACGGCCGCGAGGATTTGGTTCAAACCGTGCGCGGTTTCGGCTACCGGTTTTCAGTGGGGGATTCGTCAACCGCTCCTACCGTCATGGCGTCGTAACCTATATGGGGGTTTGGCAAAGAGAACTTATTACCGGACTGCTGCTGTTCCTAGCCTTGTTGGTCGTGGGCGGCATGACCGGTCTTTTTATGCCCTTGGCGCTGTTATTGACGATGGCTATATTAATGCGCCAGCTGTTCCAGATTAACCGTTTCGAGAAATGGATACGGGCAGGCGGCAGGGCGAAATATCCCAAGACTTACGGCGTTTGGGAAGAAATTTATTACCATGTTTACCGGATCAAAAAAAACGAAAGAAAACGCAAAAAGAAACTGAGCAAAATGGTCGATCAGTTTCGCCAGTCGACAGAAGCATTGCCGGATGCCGCCGTCGTTCTGGGCGCCAATGACGAGATTGAGTGGGCGAATAAAGCGGCCAGGGAAGTTTTCGGTTTACAGCAGTCGGATAAAGGCCAACGCATTCCGAATCTTATCCGTTTCCCTGAATTTATCCGTTACCTTAAATCCGGCAATTATAACGAGGCCGTCATACTGCCTTCGCCGATAAACAACCGTATCACGTTGGCCGTGCGGATCATCACTTATGGCGCAGGTTTGCGCCTGCTATTGGCCCAGGACGTTACGGAGCTGAAAAAAATGGAAAGGATGCGCAAGGATTTTGTCGCTAACGTATCGCATGAACTCAGGACGCCGTTGACCGTGCTGAAAGGTTACCTGGAAACCTTGCAGGATATGGATGACGGCGAGTCGCCGTTATTGACCACCTCGTTTCAGCAAATGCAGGGACAGACTGAGCGGATGCAGCATCTGGTTGACGATTTGCTGTTGCTGACACGCCTGGAAACCCAGCAGAAGAAAACCGAGTGCGTTAATGTTCCGGCTTTATTAAACCAGATTTGCAAGGAAGCGGAGACCATGAAGGGCAACGCTTCCGCCCCTCGTCTTCAGCCTGTAGGCGGCTGCCCTTCCGCCCGGATTCAATTAAGCCTGGAAACCGATGCGCACATCGTTGGCGAAGAGCAGGAGTTGCGCAGCGCCTTTACCAATCTGTTGGGTAATGCGCTTAAATATTCAGCGGAAGATTCCGTGGTTAAAGTGCGCTGGCATCGATCTAAAGACAGCATCGTGCTGGACGTGGAGGATCAGGGCGAAGGCATTGCTGCGGTCGATATTCCGCGCGTTACCGAACGGTTTTACCGGTCTGAAGTCAAGCGCGCCAAGAAAGTCGGCGGTACCGGTCTGGGCTTGGCTATCGTCAAACATGTATTGATGCGGCATGACGCCAAGTTAAGCATAGTCAGCGAATTGGGCAAGGGCAGTTGTTTCAGTTGTCATTTTCCGCTTAAGCGGGTTTGTAACTGATGGGGCCGATTCCAAGAATGTTATTTGTTTTTACCATGAAGGACTTGAAGATAAATCTAACTATTCGGTCACGGATTGCACATCCTGCAAAACCGCAGTATGGGTTCTACTGAAATTATAGGATTTCAGGAGGTAGCGCGAAGGAACAACGTTTTTATGAAAATTCTCTTTCCTTCACGGCAATAAAAGCAAGTTATAGACAGTGTACTGAACCAGCACTCTCGCCGTTTTCTACGCGTAACACCAAGAAAATAAACCTATACCAGCGCCGATAACGCGGACTCGACCCAACCGAAGCCTATCCTTTCCTGCTCAAGACGCAGATTTTTGCCTATCCGGTTGTCGCGTAAATCATCATAAAGCGCCATCTCATCAGGGTTCAGCCTGGGCAAGTCGCGTAGCGTCTGTTTCTCTTCCTCGCCCCATTGCGATTCGAACGCCAGCAAAGTGGCGCGATCCATCAGGAATGACCGGACATGATCGAACCGGCTGCGAAGCTGATCAAGAATAGCGAAGCCGTGGGTGTCAATATCGCCCCAATAATGAATGCGGCAGCGCGAAAGCCATTTTGCTTTGCTTAACATTTCAAACCCGTATCCGGCTCCGAAGATGACCAGGCTATTCTTAACCTGCGGAAAGGCCAAGAAGTTGATCTCATTCTCGGTGATGAACACATGCGTGACATCGGTATCGAGTCGGGCAAAGCTCTCCGCATCAAGGGTAATATCCTGTAAAAGGGGCTCCGCTAACAGGCTATGCTCTGGATCGAGAACGCGAAAGCGGATACGCATCGGTTTGTCGCGAAACCCGTAACGCTTGGCGAATTGGCTTGCGCCGGATGCCGTCTGGTCAATTGCCTCAAGCGGCAAGACGATGTCCAGTAATTCCGAAAGCACGCCGCGATGGGCTTCGATAAACTTGCTGTGTACGCACGGGATGTCTATCTGTCTTAAGTACACGCCAGGACATGGATGAGCCAGCCGCCAAGCCACGATTTCCAATAGCAGACTCCAGTCGTCGCCAAGCTCCAGTGCGCGCATTGGCCGTTTAGCCAGCCACGCCAGGGCGAGCGGCTGTTTCTCGCATGTTAAATCAATCAATGCAGTGAAGCGGGCGGCGTCTCGCCGTTTACCGATCAGCGCCAAGGCGTCTTCCAAGGTATCTATCCATGCCTCGTGAGGTACTGCGTTTGCGCCGAATACCCGATGCTTAAACTCGCGCATCTCCACACGGCAGTGAGACATCATCCGAAGCTCGCCGATCCAGCTGCGTACCTCGTCAAAGCGGGAGGCCATCTCGGCCGACGTAGGGCATTTAAGCGTCAAACGCTTCGGGAATAGCGGTGCGCCGGTCACAAGACTGGCCGGCAATTCGCCTCGATCCCACAGCTTGAGCGCCTGGGCGCGCAAATCGGCCGGCGTGGTCCAGTTGCCGTGCGTCATCAGGACATCCTCGCTTTCTCGGCGCGGTACTCCTCAATCGACAGATTGCGCAACTTGGATGCGCGGCCTTCCTCGTTGTGGACAAATCCCACGCTGGAGACGAAAGGTTCGATGATGTGGATTTTCTGCAAGGGAGTGACGATCAAAAGTTGCAGGTTGAGTTGTTTAAACAGTTGCAGGCCGTATTGCGCGGATTCGTCCGAACCGCGCCCGAACGCCTCGTCGATCACCACGAAACGGAAAGAGCGGGAACGTATCGCTCCCCATTCAAGGCCGAACTGATAGGCCAAGCTCGCGGCCAGGATGGTGTAGGCCAGCTTCTCTTTTTGACCGCCCGATTTGCCGCCCGAGTCGGAATAATGCTCGTGCTCGCTGTCGTCCTCGCGCCAGCGCTCGCTGGCGGCAAATATAAACCAACTACGCACATCGGTGACCTTGGCGGTCCAGCGGCGGTCCGGTTCGGACTGTCCTTCGCGTCCGCGAAAGCGTTCGATGATTCGTTTGACCTGAAGGAACTTGGCCTCGGAATATTGGCTGTCGTCGGAACCGGTCAACGCGCCTTCGGTACAGGCGCGCAGTTCGGTCTGGAAATCGCGGATGTCGGCATCCGGCGTCGGCTGGGCTTCCAATACGATATAGCGGCCGGGGTTGTAGTCGATCTGGTTCAGCGACTCGTTGATGCGGGTAATGCGCTCCTTGATGGTTTCTCTTTCCCGGTTCAGCTGAGAATGAAAGTTCGCCACCTCGCGGATGGTATTCTCGTTCAGCAGCTCCTTGAAGCGCGCTTCGAAGCGCGGCAAGTCGTCGGCTTGTAGTTTGTCGAGCATGCTGCGGTATTCGAAACCCGCGTCAATGGCGGCATCGACCTCCGCCGTCTCCAGCTTGAACGCCTCTTTGTATGAGGTCATCGCCTTAACGATCCGCTCTCCCAAATGACTGAGTTTCCTGGTTTCGCTATCGATTTGCTTTTGCAGCCAGTCGCGCATGTCGCGTTCGCGGTTATCGCAGGCTTCGACGGTGAGTTGATGCTCTCCTAACGCGTCAGCCCTTATGTTTTCAAGCCTTTCGAAATAGGTGGAGTGGCTTGCATAGGCCGGTTCATCGATAACCGCCTGCGTTTGGGCATACAGGGTTTCCGCATCGGATTTCTTCTGCTCGGCCTTGGAACGGTTGTCCTTGCGATCCTCCAGCTGGGCGTCCGTGCTGTTCAATGCGGCAATAATCTCATTCAGCCGTTCGGTCAGTTGCTTGAGCACGTCGGAAGCGGATTCCAGCTTCTGTTTTTCGTCCGTTAATTTAGCCACTTCCACGGCAAGGGGCTGCCAGTCGAGTTCGCGAAAATCGGCGTATTCGTCGAGTTTCGACAGCGCTTCAAGGCGTTCCTTGAGCGCGTCCCTGTCCGCCTGAATTTTGCCGATGCGGCTGCCCAGTTCAGCCAGACTTGCCTCCAACTGCCTTGCTTTGGCTTCGAGCGTGGCAATCTTTTCCGCGTTGGTCCAGCCCAGCACGTAACGGCTGCGGTCATCCAGCCGGTGGCGGTCGTCTTTTTCGTGGCGTTCGCCGGGCGCTTTGATTTGGCCCGCTCGCGTGATGGCGCGCGTCTCACGGCGGAATTGCTCGTGCGTCGCGCAGCAGGCCACGTCGAAACGGTGCGCCAGCTCGCGTTCCAGCCAATCGTAAAAAGGCGAGTCGGGTTTGATGGCCAGTTTGCGCGCCAGGGAATCCCGGTGCAGGTTGGGCAATTCGCCGCGAGCGCCTTGGCGTATCCGAAAATAAACCAGGCGTCCCTTAAGGTGTGTCCTATCGACCCATTCGGCGACTTCCGCGTAATGCTGGTCAGGCACCAGCAGCGATAGGCCGAAGTTTCGCAACAGCCGTTCGGCCGCTCCTTCCCAATCGCGCTCGTCGTCATGCACTTGCAGCAGTTCGCCGGCAAACGGCATCTCTTCTTCGGATAAATTAAGGGCCGAGCATAACGCGCCACGCATTTTTACCTGTTCATCCGGAATGTTGCTGCGCCGGGTTTTCAGGCTGTTGATTTCGGCGGTCAGGCCTTCGTGTTCCTGCATGCCTTGGCGCAAACTCACGCTGTGCTCGGTCAGATTGTTTTGCAGACGGTTATCTTGTTCCCTGCCCACTTCGGTCAATGCCAGAAAACGCTGTTGCTGGGCAAGAAAACCGGACTCATCTCCAGGCTCGCTTTCGCCGACAGTGCGCACCAATTCGGCGTAACGTTGCGCTTTACGTTCGCGGGCCTGGCGTTCCTGATCCTTGTTGCGAATCTCGACAGTCAAGCGCTCCAGACGGTCGCCGCCGTTATCGGCAATGCTGCGTTTAAGTTCGTCCGCCTCGATTCGTTGCGCGTCACGGAACTGTTCGAGCCGTTTGACTTGGGCGTCCTGTTTTCTCCATTCATCGGCAAGACCGGCGATACGTTTGTCCAGAAAGCCCAATTTCAGCTTCGCGAAGTAGGATCTCAGCGCCTCGCGGCAGGCGCGGAGTTCTTCGACTTGCGCCGCGAGGGACGCATGGTGTCCGCAGTCGGCGACCAGCGGCGTAAGCAATTCGACCTGTCGCTTGGCTTTTAACACCGCCTCGTGGGCCCGGTTCAGGTCGTCGAAGTGGCCGATCAAGGCTGCGATGCGCGGCGCAACATCAAAAGGTTCGAGCATATGGCTGCGCACGAAGTCAGTCAGGTTGCCGACCGATTTCATCGATACCGTTTGATGGAACAGTTCCAGCGCCTGTTCGTTATCGATGCCGAAACGGCGGCGGAACCAGGCGCCATAAGGCGGGAAGCTGTCGAACAGCTCGGCGTTTAAGCCTCGCAGCTTCTTGCGCAGCCCGCCGATGTCGGCGCCGAACTGGGTAAAATCCGTTTTAATCGACAATGCGCGTTCCGCACCGACAAAAAAGCGCGCCGGTTGGCCTTGCGCATCTTTCATCCAGAAAACCTGAGCCAGCGTCACCGTTTGGTCGTAGCCCGCGTTATGAAAAACGCCCAGTATCACCGAATAGTTATTGTGGTCGCGTAGCGCCACGGGTTTGGCGGTTCCGCTTACCTCGTTGCGCTCGGACTTGTAATGACCCAGCACATAGGAGCGTAGCGACCGCTCCTTGCTGTCGGCCCCGGCGGCCTTGTTGTAGGCGATCCGGTGCGCCGGCACCAGCAGCGTTGTGACGGCGTCGACTAGCGTCGATTTGCCCGAGCCGATGTCGCCGGTCAGCAGGGCGTTCTTCCCGTCGGGATTAAGCGCCCACACCCGGCCATCGAAGGTGCCCCAGTTGAAGACTTCCAGGCGATGCAGGCGGAAGCCCGACAGCGTATCGTCGTTCGTGAAATCCAGGCTCAGTTGCTGATCATTCATGCCGCACCTCCTTGTGCGGCACCCTTCGGGCCACTTCGTGGTGCAAATCGGCTGTCCTGCTGATTTGTCATGACACACCTCCTTGTACATTGCTGTTCGGGCCTTCTTCGGCGGCAGCCGTACTGAGTTGTGCCTGATACCCCGCCAGCCGCGTATCGAAATCCGCCAGCCACTGCGCGTCGACAAAGGCCTTGAGGATGCGCCTCAACTCGAATGCGGTAGTTTGTCCGGCGGCCGGTTTAAGTTTGCGCAGGAAGCCCAGTTCGACGATCTTGTTCAGGTGGGTCTCGATCTGGTCGATCAGTTTGGCCTCGTTGCTGCTGTCGGGCAGGAATACCCGAACCAATTCGACGATCTCATCCCTGGATAGCACCAGCCGTGTGTCGCCGCCGCTTGCGTCGAACTCGGCCAGCTTCTTGCGCAACAATGCCAGCAGCAGGCTTACCGGAAACGATAGCGGACGCCGGGCAATCAGGCGCGGAAGCTTTGGCGTTGCGTCATCGCCGGTTTCCTGGCGCGAGCGCAGGAAGGCATAGCCCTCAGCTTCGTCAAGCACCAGTTCCAGGCCCAGTACCGCCACATAGTCGCGCACCCGGGCTTGCAGGTTGAGCAACGCATTCCAGAGGCCTGCGTCCGCTTCCTGATAAATTACGCCTTTGAGCAGAAGTATGACCTGTGACGACAAGTCATGCGTTGCTGCGGAGTTTTCAGGTTCTTGTTCCGTCATTTTTACCTCATAAAGATCACGCGCGGCAAATGCGCCTGTTTCGTATATTCCAGGCCATCGTTCCCTGTGCGTATCCAGGCGATGATGTCGATTGTCTCTTCATCCACCACCGTCTTGAAATTATCACCGGCGAGTTGCAGGTACGCCACCAGCTCCGCCAAGCCATGTTGTAGCGGCTGCATCTTGCACAGCTCATGCAGGGTCACTTGCGAGCGGTCCTGCAATGCGTGGCGGATGTGCCTGCTCAATTGCGCCGTGTCGATTACGATTTGCGAATACAGCGCCGTCGCATCCATGTCGGCATCGCCCGATTCCAGTTCTATATCGGCGATTAACGGCTTGACGGTCGGAGTGTGCAGCGGCCGTTCCATCGGCAACTCGATGTCGGCGGCGGTATCGGCAATATCCGTTATTATTCCCGGCGGCTGTGATTCCCGTAGCGCCAGCGCCTTGGCCTCAATGCCGTGCAGGATGTCCATGATACGGCGGTTCTCCAGCCAGGCCTGATCGTCCAGAAAGCGGCGCAACTGTTGCGAAAGCTGGGCCACCGTGCGCTGCGTGTGTTCGCCGGCTTCCAGCCAGTCGTAATGTACGCGCCGGGTGCGGGCGTCGGGCCCTAGTTCGGCAATCGGGGGCAGGGCCAATACGCGTTCAAGCAAACTTGAGAGTTCTTCCTGGCGGCTGCTGGACATCAGGAAATCCCAAAAAGCGCGGAAACTGCGGCCCTGGTCGGAGTCGGCAATGGCGTCGCGCTCGCCCATGATTTTTTCCAGCAGTGCGCCTTTGGAGCCCTCCCACAACGCGATGCGTTCCCGCACGCGCCGATCCAAGCCGCGAAAGTTGTGTTCCACCTCCCGGAAATCGGTCAGCAACTCGCGCGCCAGCTGAATGAACTGTTGAAAGCGGTCTTTCAGCGCCGTGTCGTCCAGCAACGGAATATCTCCAGCCAGAATACGCCTAATCTCGGCATCGATTTCATCGCGGCGCTTGTGCAAGTCGGCAATACGCGCCTCCGGGTCGGTCTCGCTGCCTTCGCTCATCTGCTTGAGCAGCTCGAACAGCGTGAGCAGGCGCGACTCGGTACCCACGAAACTGCGCTCGGCCAGCGTCCCGAGCCAGGCAATGGCCTTCTCGGTGGACGGGGTCAGGTCGAAATGCGGCTCGTCCGATCCCTGAACATAGAATTTACGCAGCCAGCCCTTGTCGGCGCCCGCCCAATCGTTGAGGTAGTCCAGCGCCGGTTTCGGGAATGCCTCCGCTCCCAATCGTTCGCGCAGGGCGAACAGTTCGTCTTCCAGTGTTTCAGCTAAATCCGCTTGCGCCATTACCCGCACGTTGGGCACGATAAATACGCGTTGCAGAAAGCTCGCTACCAGCGGCGCATGCGGCGAATTCAGCAGGCGCCAAGCCGGATGGTTTTGGCGCAACAGGTCAAGGGTGGCGTAGTCCAGGTTCAATCGGTGATCTCCAGGCCGGCTTCAGTATAGGCGATGACTAAGAAAATTATTGCAGCCAGAGTTTAAGCGCAAAGTTTTTTCAAACAAGAAAAATCTTATCCATCATACACTCGGCTTCACCAGCGTTTTGTTTTTGGCTGCTGAATAGTACGAATTTAATAGCTGTAACCATAGCGCGTAGGAAGAAAAGCTTTATTAAGTTCGTTGCTGCCGGGCAAAAAAATCAATCGCTCTCGGTTTTGAGCCGTTATCCGCTTTACCTCAGCAGCCCGCTTGAAAACAATCGGATTATCCCCCATGCTAGAGGCAACTTAAAAACTCCTTAATGAGGCAAATATTATGCGAATGGACAAATTGACCAGCATGTTTCAATCGGCATTGGCCGATGCACAGAGTATGGCTTTGGGCAAAGACCATCAATTCATCGAGCCGATCCATGTGATGCTGGCGTTGCTGGATCAACACGGCGGCAGCATCAGGCCGTTGCTGACCCATATGGGCATCAACACGCAGTTGCTGCGTACCGATCTGCTTAGGGAATTGGATAGGCTGGCGACGGTTAGCGGTTCCGGCGGCGACGTGCAGATTTCCAACGAATTATCGCGCTTGCTGAACTTGACCGACAAACTGGCGCAAAAGCGCAATGATAAGTTCATCTCCAGCGAGCTGTTCCTATTGGCTGTTTTTGAAGAAAAAAGCCTGCTTCAGGACATGCTTAAAAAAGCCGGAGTCACCAAGCAGGCGGTGGAAAGAGCCATCGACGCGATGCGCGGCGGTCAGGCGGTGGACGATCCCAATGCCGAAGAGCAGCGTCAGGCTTTGCAAAAATATACGATCAACCTGACCGAGCGGGCGGAACAAGGCAAGCTGGACCCGGTGATCGGCCGTGACGACGAGATACGCCGGACGATCCAGGTTTTGCAGCGGCGCACCAAAAACAATCCGGTGTTAATCGGCGAACCGGGCGTCGGCAAGACCGCGATTGTCGAAGGCCTGGCGCAGCGCATCGTCAACGGCGAGGTGCCGGAAGGCATCAAGGGCAAGCAGGTTTTGGCTTTGGATATGGCGGCCTTGATTGCCGGGGCCAAGTTCCGCGGCGAATTCGAGGAGCGCCTGAAAGCGGTGTTAAACGATCTTGCCAAACAGGAAGGGCAGGTGATTCTGTTCATCGACGAGCTGCACACCATGGTCGGCGCGGGCAAGGCGGAAGGTGCAATGGATGCGGGCAACATGCTGAAACCGGCGCTGGCGCGCGGCGAATTGCATTGCGTCGGCGCTACGACGCTCGATGAATACCGCAAATATGTCGAAAAAGACGCGGCTTTGGAGCGCCGTTTCCAAAAGGTATTGGTTGACGAGCCGTCCGTTGAGGATACCGTGGCGATCTTGCGCGGCCTGAAGGAAAAATACGAGGTGCATCACGGCGTCGATATTACCGACCCGGCGATCATCGCGGCGGCAAACCTGTCTTACCGTTATATCGCGGACCGGCAGTTGCCGGACAAGGCCATCGACCTGATCGACGAGGCGGCCAGCCGCATACGGATGGAAATCGATTCCAAGCCCGAGGAAATGGATAAACTGTACCGGCGCTTGATTCAGTTAAAAATCGAGCAGGTCGCGCTTAAAAAAGAATCCGATGCCGCGTCCAAAAAACGCCTGGAAATTCTCGAAGAAGAAATCGCCGATCTGGAAAAAGAATATTCCGACCTGGAAGAAATCTGGAAAGCCGAAAAGGCCTCGTTGCAGGGTTCGGCATCGATCAAGGAAAAGCTGGAGCAGGCCAAAACCGAACTGGAAGCGGCCAGCCGATCCGGCGATCTGGCGAAGATGTCCGAGTTGCAGTACGGCATTATCCCGGCGCTGGAAAAGCAATTGCATTCGGACACCCCGGCGGAAGAACATAAAATGACCCTGTTGCGCAACAAGGTTACCGAAGAGGAAATCGCCGAAGTGGTGTCGAAATGGACCGGCATCCCGGTGTCGAAAATGATGGAGGGCGAGCGCGACAAGCTGCTGCACATGGAAGAGCAACTCAGCAAGCGGGTGGTCGGCCAGGAAGAAGCGCTGAGAGCGGTCAGCAATGCGATCCGCCGTTCCAGGGCAGGGTTATCCGACCCGAACCGTCCGAACGGTTCGTTCCTGTTCCTGGGGCCGACCGGCGTCGGCAAGACCGAGCTGTGCAAGGCGCTGGCCGAGTTCATGTTCGACACATCCGATGCGATGGTGCGCATCGACATGTCCGAGTTTATGGAAAAGCATTCCGTGGCGCGTCTGATCGGTGCGCCTCCGGGTTACGTCGGCTATGAAGAGGGCGGTTACCTGACCGAGCTGGTCCGGCGCAAACCGTATTCGGTCATCCTGATGGACGAAATCGAAAAAGCCCATCCCGATGTGTTCAACATCCTGTTGCAGGTGCTGGACGACGGCCGCCTGACCGACGGACAAGGCCGAACGGTCGATTTCAGGAACACGATCGTTGTGATGACCTCTAACCTGGGCTCGGATGTGATTCAATCGCTGTCCGGCGAAGCGCTGTATTCGGTCATGAAAACGGCGGTCATGGACATCGTCGGCACCAAGTTCCGCCCCGAATTCATCAACCGGATCGATGAGGCGGTGGTGTTCCATTCCTTGGGGCGCGGACAGATTAGGGCTATTTCCAAAATCCAAATCGACTACCTGCGTAAACGTTTGCAGGATCGTGAAATCGGCTTTGAGATTTCAGAAGAAGCGCTGGATTTATTGGGCGAGGCGGGATTCGATCCGGTTTACGGCGCAAGGCCGATGAAACGGGCGATTCAGCAACAGCTTGAAAATCCGTTGGCGCAGCAGATATTGGCCGGAAACTTTGTCGCCGGGGATACCATCAAAGTCGATGTTGAGCATGAGACGTTGCGGTTTTTAAAGGGTTAAGGCGTGCGCTATGTAGGATGAGTAGCTCGTAGGCGGTTTCGAGACAGTAAACCGCCAATCAAAACACAGCTCAAAAATAATCAGACATAAAAACCCCCGCTTGGATTTTTCCACGCGGGGTCAGGTTTATACTCCGTTTATGGCTGGTGCCTCATGGCGAATCCGTCCTACAGCTCTATTTGTTAATAAATGCCAAGGTGAAGTAAGGATTTTTCTTGATCCGTGATGGTTTTCGTGAAACGTTGACTGCTGATAATAAATTTCTGTGTATGTTTTTGAAAAGCAGGGTTATAAAAATTTCGTAATAGAAAGGTAATAAATATTTCAGGTGTTAGTGGTTCAGAAACTGGAATCCTGCAATTTTTATATTGCCCTAAAGTAGCATGAGTTTTTGGATGTTTTATGTCTTCAAAATTGTCAGGATCATAATCAAAACGAATAGGAAAAGTAACAATATTTCTTCCTAAAATATCAGCATAAATTTCATCATTTTCATAAAGGTCAGGTTCATTTTGAAAACTTTCTAAGGTGGGCGCTGGAAAAAAAGCTAACCGATGAGAAATCAGCTTGCTATCTTCAAAGCTATAAAGCATTTGAATTAAGGCACCATCAAGCATTTTGATATTGTAGTTTTTGGTTTCTTCCAATTTTCTGTATATTTCTTCATAAGCTATATTTTTCATGGCAATAGATACATCCTGCATACCCGAATAAGCAATACGTCCAAATTGACTTGAAGGAAAGTTTTGTTCTGCCGATAGTCCTATTTCAATCAGCTTCGCAGTTATTTTCTCAATTTGCCTAAGAATAATGACAGAATCTGGCATATTTAGAGCAATTCCTTTAATCTTGTTCTTAATTCTTCTGATAAATCTTCTTTGTGTATTTCGCCAATCATTAGACTTTGAAGTAAGTCATTTGCTGATGCAGATTTTTTTTGTAATTTTTTACGTTCTTGTTCTGTCATATCCCTATTAACTATATTGAGTTTTTTACGCTCTTCTGCTGTTGGATAAGTAAATTTAAGCTCAAACTTATTATGTTTTACTTCTTCAAATTCTTGTTTCAATGCCTGCATATTCTGTCCATAACCCAATACACGCACCCATGCTTTGCTTCGCGTTAATGCAGTAAATAACATATTTCGCTTTTGGGCTATATTAAAAGCGTCAAAACATTCCTGGGCGTTAATGATATAGACCATAGACGCTTCATTGCCTTTGGCGCGGTATATTTGCGTAAATACAACGGCATTATCTTTAAAAAATTCATCGGGGGTTGTAGTTACGCCAGCCAGATTAGAATTGATCCCTTTTTTAAATAGCGCTTCCCTTATTACACCTACAGCCCGTTTTGCAGTGTAAGGCTCAGGATGAATAACCATGATGTCGTCTAACTTTAATTCATCTTCCTTAATATTTTTTTCAATATCAGCGATTAAATAAGCAATTTGTTCCGCATCATTATTAAACGATTTAAATATAATCAAATCATCAATAGGTGAGTGTTTTTCTAAAAATTCGGGGCTGGATTTTTCATCTCTGGTTAAAGTGACTGGTTCACCATCCGCTAATTTTCCATCTTTAACTTTATAACCTACATCTTGCCAGAGTTGATGTTGATCAAACATCTGTATGAGTCCTTTTTTTCTGTAAATACCAAATCCTAAAGCATGAGCTGTGGCTAAAATGGGCCTGGAATTACGATAGCAAACATCTAAAACTATATCTTGCTTAGGCTTTCCTTGCGTGTTTTGTAAAGAAACAAATGGTTTATCAGAAGTATCTAAACCAAATAATTCTTCGGGTGATGGCATTTGTTTATTGCTGATATTTTGCAATTCATCATAGGCATATACCAAGCGTTTTGGCTGCTTTAATATCCCGTAACATAAACGTAAAAAATAGGGTGAAAAATCTTGAGCCTCATCAACCAAAACAACATCGTAATATTGCTGAAATGCTTTGATTTCGCTGTGAGCTTTTTCGCAAGCAACATCAAATCCCTTACCATAACTTTTTGCCATTAATTCGGCAGTCTTGAAATCAAAATACTCAATATTATGCTTCAGACAGATTTCATAATAGATACCACGTATTGAAGGGCTACCCCACGCGTGAATAATGTCAATTTTATCCCAATCTGGTTCTTCGTTTTTATGTTCTAGGGTAAATAAGGTAATGAAATGTTTAAATTGATTTTTAAGTGAACGGCTATTAAAAGTGACAGCTATACGCCAATCTGGATTTTTTGAATGTAAATAAGCAACTTTAAGAGCTAAAACAATTGTCTTTCCTGATCCCGCCAGTCCTCTAATACGCTGAACACCATCAACTGTTTCAATAACCGCAGTACTCTGTTGGCGGTCTAAATTAGCAATGGACTCTTCTAATTTTTTTAGTTTGGCGCCTTTGGAATCAAGCTTTTTAACATAGCCACGTTTATTTCTATTTCTTATGGTTGTAATAGATTGGATGACAGAAACCAGTTTTTGATAAGCCTGATTATCTTCCCAAGTCTTAGATTCCAGGAAATCAGCCAAATCGTTCTCACAAACCAAAATGGGGTGTTCAGAATGTATATCTGTGCGTCCTGTCCACGCAGACGCAAAGGTAGCAACATTTAATTGAACGGCTAAATTTCTCCCCTTAGTTAAATCCTTATGCTGCTTTAATTTAGATTCTAATTTCGTGTAGTTTTCATCTTGTATATCAGCGATTTCTATTCCTTCGTTATAAGCACCCTCGATAAGGTGAAAAATAACAGCACCGTGTCTATCGGAAAGTAATAATGCATCAATTTGATAGCCGCCTTCAATCGTACCAATAATTGGGTAACCTAAATACAGGTAGCCTTCTATATCGGTTCTTGTTTCAAAGTAATCAGCTAATCTTTGGCTGCTGATTGGCTTATCAGTACCGCCTCTAACAACAATCATTTTTTCAGCCCTACGCTATATCCGATGTCACAGTCTTGGCGTTGCTCATTTTGCCACTGTACGCCATCAACACCTGTAAAAACGCCCAGCTCAACGGCATTATCCAAGGCTTTTTCCAGTCGCTTTTTGCGTTGCTGCGGATCGGTTGTTAATCGGGCGTTGGCCTGTTTTTGCTCTAAAAATAGGACAAAATCAAAAACTTCCGCTTGTAGTTGCGGCGATAATTTCTCGGTATGCTGTTGTATTATTTCGTCTAAACGCATGTTTTGCTCATTTTGGTTAGTTATAAAAGGCAGGTATGCAGGCTCTGCCGTCCATTGTTCAGCCTAGCTGTATGTGTGTCAAGGTCGATGTGATTGACTAATATCGGAGCGGTTTTTTGCGTTGTTCTACCAAGCTTTAACGCTAACTACACCAACATCAACTCCTGCAAAACCTTAATCTCATCCCTGATCTTCGCCGCCTGCTCGAATTCAAGATTTTTCGCATGCTGGTACATCGCGTCTTCCAGTTGCTTCAGCTTCTTGCTTGCCTGTTTGGGCGTCATGGCCGCTTTATAGTCGGCCGGGAATTCAGCCACCTTGTCCAGCAGTTTATTGGCGGGGGTCATGCCTGCGCCGGGTATCGATACTTGCATAATATCGGTGACCGACTTGAAAATGGTCTTCGGCTCGATATGATGCTCGATATTGAACTGGTGCTGCTTTTCGCGGCGGCGCTCGGTTTCATTGATCGCCTGCTGCATCGATTTGGTGATTTTATCGCCGTACAAGATCGCTTTGCCGTTGGCATTCCGCGCCGCCCGGCCGATGGTTTGCACCAGCGACACGACCGACCGCAGGAAGCCTTCCTTGTCGGCGTCCAGTATCGCAACCAATGACACTTCCGGTATGTCCAGCCCTTCGCGCAACAGGTTGATGCCGACCAGCACGTCGAACTGCCCCAGCCGCAAATCGCGGATGATCTCGACCCGTTCCACGGTATCGATGTCGGAATGTAAATAACGCACCCGAACTCCGTGTTCCATCAGGTATTCGGTCAAGTCTTCGGACATCCGCTTGGTCAGCGTGGTTACCAGCACCCGTTCTTTTACGACAACGCGTTTGTTGATTTCCGACAGCAAATCATCGACTTGGGTGGTGGCCGGGCGCACTTCCACGACCGGATCAAGCAAGCCGGTCGGCCTGACCACCTGCTCGGCAAAAACGCCGGAATGCTCCCGTTCGTAGGGGCCCGGCGTTGCCGACACGTAAATCCGCTGCGGTGCTCTCAACTCAAACTCATCGAACATCAGCGGGCGATTGTCCAGCGCGGACGGCAGCCTGAAGCCGTATTCGACCAGCGTTTCCTTGCGCGACCGGTCGCCTTTGTACATCGCGCCGATCTGCGGCACGGCGACATGGCTTTCGTCGATAATCACCAGCGCATTGTCGCGCAAGTAATCGAACATGGTCGGCGGCGACTCGCCCGAGCTTCGACCGGACAGGTAGCGGGAATAGTTTTCGATGCCTGAGCAATAGCCGACTTCCAGTATCATCTCAATATCGAACAGCGTCCGTTGCTCCAGCCGTTGCGCTTCGACCAGTTTATCCAGCGAGCGCAATTGCTCCAGGCGTTCCTTGAGTTCCACCTTGATCGCTTCAACGGCTTCCAACAGCTGCTCGCGCGGCGTGACATAATGGCTTTTCGGGTAAATCGTATAGCGCGCCAGCCGCCGGATGATTTCGCCGGTCAGCGGGTCGAATAACGACAAGCGTTCCACCTCGTCATCGAACAGCTCTATCCGTAACGCTTCGCTGTCCGACTCGGCCGGGAACACGTCGATGACCTCGCCGCGCACCCGGTAGGTCGCACGGCGCAGGTCGATGTCGTTGCGGGTGTATTGCATTTCCGCCAGCCGCCGCAGGATGTCGCGCTGGTTAATCATGTCTCCCTTGACCAAGTGCAGCACCATCTTGAAGTACGATTCCGGCTCGCCCAAGCCGTAAATGGCCGAAACCGTGGCGACGACGATGGTATCGTCCCGTTCGATTAAGGCCTTGGTCGCCGACAAGCGCATCTGTTCGATGTGCTCGTTGATCGCCGCATCTTTGTCTATGAAGGTGTCGGAGGCCGGGACATACGCTTCCGGCTGGTAATAGTCGTAATACGAGACGAAATACTCGACGCTGTTTTCCGGGAAGAATTCCTTCATCTCTCCGTAGAGTTGCGCGGCCAGGGTTTTATTGGGCGCCATAATCATCGCCGGACGCTGCACCTGGTTAATCACATTGGCTATCGTGAAGGTTTTGCCGGAACCGGTCACGCCCAGCAAAGTCTGATGCACTTCTCCGTCATTCAAGCCCTCGACCAGGGCTTGTATCGCGGTAGGCTGGTCACCGGCTGGCTGGAAACGGCTGTGGAGTTTGAACTTCTTTTTCACTTGGATTTCTCAATGAATATAACTGCTTTATCGTTCCCATGTTTCGGCATCACTGCCATGATTTAAGGATTTTACCGTTCGCCCTGAGCTTGTCGAAGGGTGAATGGTAAAATCCGGTTCGCGTTGACTTAAGCCGTTCATGCTTCGACAAGCTCAGCACGAACGGCTTAAGTCACGATCAACTTCTCAATAAACATGTATTTTTAACACCTTGTTGTTAGTAAGCCATTATACATAATGTATAATCCTCTCCATCTTTGGCATTGATTTTACACGGGGAAACATGAGCATCAAACTTTCTAACAGAGTCCAGGCAGTTAAACCATCACCTACTTTGGCGATTACCGCCAGAGCCGCGCAAATGCGTGCCGCAGGCAAAGACATAATCGGCCTTGGCGCCGGTGAGCCGGATTTCGACACCCCGGATCATATCAAGGCAGCGGCGGTTAAGGCTATTGAAAACGGCCAGACCAAATACACCGCAGTCGACGGCATAGCCAGCCTGAAAAAAGCCATTATCGCCAAGTACAAGAACGATAACGGCCTCGATTACCAGCCTAACCAGGTCCTGGTTTCCTGCGGCGGCAAACAAAGCTCATTCAACCTGACCCAGGCCCTGCTTAACGCGGGGGATGAAGTCATCATTCCCGCGCCGTTCTGGGTTTCCTATCCTGACATGGTGTTGTTGGCCGACGGCGTGCCGGTGATTATCGAAACCACCCAGGCACAGCACTTTAAAATAACGCCTGAACAGTTGCGCGCCGCCATCACCGATAAAACCCGGTTAATCTTTATCAACAGCCCGTCCAATCCGTCCGGCGTTGCGTATAACCTGGAAGAGCTGAAAGCCTTAGGTGACGTGCTGAAAGATTTCCCGAACATTATCATCGCAACCGATGATATGTACGAGCACATCCTTTGGAAGAAAGGCACGTTTGTTAATATTTTAAACGCGCATCCCGAACTGTATGACCGCACCGTGGTCATGAACGGCGTATCCAAAGCCTATTCGATGACCGGCTGGCGTATCGGTTATGCCGCAGGCCCTGCGGATTTGATCGAGGCGATGACCACTATCCAGTCGCAAAGCACCTCCAACCCGACGTCGATTTCGCAACATGCCGCCGAAGCCGCGTTAACCGGGGATCAAAGTTTTATCGACGATATGTGCGTTGAGTTTAAAAAGCGCCACGATTATGTCGTCAGCGAACTGAACAGTATCGACGGCGTTGAATGCCTTGAAACCGACGGTACTTTTTACGTGTTCCCTAACGTGGAAAAGCTGATTGCCCGACTGGATAACATCGATGACGATTTGGGTTTTTCCGAATATTTGATCGAACAAGCCGGTGTCGCGTTGGTGCCGGGTTCCGCGTTCGGCACGCCGGGGCATATCAGGATTTCGATAGCCACCAGCATGGCGAATCTGCAAAATGCGTTGGAGCGGATTAAGAAGGCGATTTAAGTCTTTTGTAGGTAAATTGATCGGGGCGGGGGACGGGCGCAATGCCGCCGCCCCGGCCCCGGTCGGCTATTTACCAGTCAGCAGGCCGCCTAGAGCCGCCAGTTGATTGATCTCGTTTTTACTCGAAGTTTTAACGGCCTCCGCCTGAATGCCGTCCGCAAACTTATTGGCAACATCAAATTGCAAAGCTTGTGCGGAATTTTTGGCAATAACGGCGAGCACATCATCTTTGGCGCTCGATGCAGGCAGGCTGCTGAGTTCTTTTTCCGCCAGTGCGATTAACTCGGAGGCTTTGGTTGAATTATCCGTTCTGGCGTAGTGTCCGGCTATACGGCTTGCAATAATGGCTTTGTCGGCAGCCAAGGCCATAGTGGGAAGCTGGCCTTCCGCCAACTCCAAGGAATAACCGGCAATGCTGGGGTCGTAGCCGGCAATCAAGTCAAAGGACATGGCTTTATAGGCCGCATCCTGTATGTCTTTGTTGACGGCTAAGGCGCGGTTAATGGCGTTGTTTTTTAGCAATATTTGAATGACTCGATAGAGTGCCGCACCTTGTTGTTCTTTTGGAATGTTTTGCTGCATTGTCGGTTGCAGCTGATCGATATAGGCATAAGCTTCGATCAGCTCTATTAGGGTTTCGGTTTTTATCTTGCCGAGAAGGTTTTCGGTGCTTGTCAGCCATTTGGCGGCGCCGGCTCCGTCATTAATGTCATGATAAGCCCGTCCCAAGGCAGCGCGGGCGCTGACTTGCTGATCCGGGGATTCCAGTTTCGCCAGTAAGTTATCAGCCTGAGAGAAATAACTGTTAGAGGCTTCAACGTTACCGGCTTTAAAGTTATATACGGCGAGCTTTAACGCCGATTTTAATTGTGTAGTTGCATCCGGTATTTGTTTCAAGACGGTATCGGCGCGCGTCAGCAGGTCGTTCTTTTTGCTTATGCGGGCTTGATAAAACCCGGCCTGGGCCAGATAGTCGGCCTGATTGGCTGGGAGCGCATTAATCCTGGCTTCGATGGCGGCGGTAATATCTGTCACCAGTTTGTCCTGGCCTGCTTTTTGAGCTGCATCCAACACTAGCGCTGCGGTATTGATGTAGCTTTCGGTATCGACAACGTGTTGCCCTAACAGATAGGCGTCATTGAAGGAATTACGGCTTATTAGGCTCTTTACACGCCGATCGAGAAATAAATCCCACTCCTGGTTGTTAACCCCGTCGGACAGCAGAGAAACGGTAACAGGACTGATTTTATCAGCCGTATTCGTGGCGGCGGCAGTGCCGGTGTTTGTAGGGGTTACGGTATTTGGAGCGATACCGCTATTTGACGCGGCGGAGGCCGGTTTTCCCGCTCCGGGCGCAGCGTTTTTGTTCATATTATTGGCGAGTTTATCCGCATCCATACCAAAGGCGTTAAGCACTTTATTGGCTTTATCATGGGTGTCTTGCAGCGACATCTGTCCGTCGGTCTGTCCGGTTGCTCCGGCAGCAGGGATGAGAGCGCCTCCTTCGCCAACGCTACTGACGCCGACATCGCTATTGGCTGTGTCAGGAGTATTTTGCACTGATACCTGGCCGTCGGCAGGGGCAGCTGCAACGATGGCGCCGCCCTCTCCAACGCTGCTGGCGCCGGCATCGACTACGACTGGCTGAGGATTCTCTTTTTTAATGCCGAAAAGATAATACCCTGCCTCCACTGCAATAAGGACAGCCGCCACGCTACCGCCGATAAGCAGCATTTTTTTCATGTTCTTCTGTTTTGGGTCGCCGAAAAGCTCCTGCCGAACCTCGTCTTCTATTTGCTGCTTGCGTCTTTGTTCGGCTTCTTTTTTCAGTTGTTCCGCTATGTCCTGTTGTTCCTTGGTCTGGGAGGCTAATAGCCGCCTTTTCAGCGCTTCTTTTTCCTCTTGCTGTTTAAGTTTCTCCAGGTAGTCATTGATATTGACAAAACACTTGCTGCATTTTGTCGGATCCGGGGCATCCTTATCCAAGGTGTGTTTGAACTTACAATGCGGGCAGGTAAAAACGCGGGTGGTAACATCTTCCCTGCCTTGCGTCAGAGAAAGCTCGGGGCCTCCAGCTCCCGGTTTATAAACGCAAATAAGGCCCGCTTTATAAAGAGTTCCCTGGATTTTTTTGGCCTCTTCGCTGTCAACATTGCGGCGGATGCACAGACCCGAGCCTGTACCCCATGCGCTTTCAAGTTGTTCCTCTTTGATTTTAAAAATCTGGCAGGCTTTTTGTTTAATTTGTTCCGCATCGTCCATGCTTTCCGGGCGGATACCTCTTATAAATACATCGTATGAAGCCATGATTTTTCTCAAAAAGTTAACAAAAGGTGTCTGTTTTCAATGCTTAAGAAATAGAATCCAAAGTGAGGCGCAATCTTAACAGACGATTAGGGGTAATGGTAGTCAACGTGCTAAGGCGCATCTTATGGGAAGCGGCAGTGATATTTTCACGAGGACATTTAACCATATGCTTTTACCAACTCCCGGTATTCTCCATAGAAAGCCACGGTTCCTCAGGCGGCAGCGATGCGCCTTTTTGCAGGAGTTCGATGGAAATCTTGTCCGGCGAGCGTATAAACGCCATATGCCCGTCACGCGGCGGACGGTTGATGACTACGCCGGCATCCATTAATTTTTGGCAGGTTTGGTAAACATCATCGACTTCAAACGCCAGATGCCCGAAGTTGCGGCCGCCTTGATAATCCTCGGTATCCCAGTTATAGGTCAGCTCCAGCAACGGCGCGTGCATTTTTGCAGCCTGCCCGGCATCCTGCGGCGCATGCAGATAGACCAGCGTAAAACGTCCGGCTTCGCTGTCCATCCGGTGGGACTCGACCAGACCGAGCTTGTTGCAATAAAAGTCGAGGGATTCGTCCAGGTCACGAACCCGGACCATGGTATGCAGATAGCGCATCGTGTTGCTCCTTATGAAGAGTGGGTTTTAATTTCGGTATGCCGGTAACAATCGATAGTGTGATCGTTGACCATGCCGGTCGCCTGCATAAAGGCATAACAAATGGTGCTGCCGACAAATTTGAAGCCGCGTTTTTTAAGATCCTTGCTCATCAGTTCTGAGGTCGGCGTGGAAGCCGGAAGATCGGCGGCGGTTTTCCAGGCATTGTGCAGCGGTCTGCCATCGACGAATTGCCAGATGTACGCATCGAAGCTGCCGAAATCCTGGCGGACCTTCAAAAAAGCCTGGGCGTTGGTGACGGCCGCATTGACCTTCAGTCTGTTTCTGACTATCTCGGGGTTAGCCAGCAGTGCGTTGATTTTTTCCTCATCGTAGCCCGCGACTTTTTCAGCATCAAAATTGTCGAAGGCTGATCTGTAGCCGTCGCGCTTGTTCAAAATGGTAGACCAGCTTAATCCCGCCTGAGCGCCTTCAAGGATCAGGAACTCGAACAGCAGCCGGTCGTCATGCACCGGAACGCCCCATTCAAGATCGTGATATTGCTGTTCAGACGGGCTGGACAGCGCCCATGTGCATTTTTTCATTGGTGTTCCTTAATTTTACGAATGATGCGTTTCACTCGGTTCCGCGCATCCTCCAGTTATTGACAAGATCCGGTTCAAACCGCATCATCAATCCACTTATCCGCCGACTATTTTAAACCATGAGTAATGACACCCTGCAAGTTCGCCGTATCGGCATTGACACCTATCATGAAAACGTCGCTTATCTGAATCGCGAGTGCGGCGTCTACCGGGCCGAAGGTTTTCAGGCGTTGTCTAAAGTCCTGATCAGCACCAACGGTTCCAAGGTGCTCGCCGTTCTTAACGTGGTTGACGACAGCTCTATCGTTCAGCCGGGGGAACTGGGCCTGTCAGAGCAGGCATTCAGCCGGCTCAGTGTGGCCGAGGGCAGTCTGGTCACCGTCAACCATGCGGAGCCGCCAAAGTCGATGGATGCGGTGCGCCGCAAAATCAACGGCGAACGCCTCGATCAGGATGATTTTAACAATATAACTAACGACATTGTTGAAACCCGCTACTCGAAAATGGAAATGGCGGCATTCCTGGTCGCGACCGGGCAAAATAATCTTGACCGAGACGAACTGTTTTTTCTGACCCGCGCGATGCTGCAATCCGGCGACAGGATGAACTGGCATGAAGCGCTGGTAGCCGACAAGCATTGCATCGGCGGCATCCCAGGCAATCGCACCTCGATGCTGGTCGTGCCTATTGTCGCCGCGCACGGCATGTTGATACCGAAGACCTCCAGCCGCGCAATCACCTCGCCGGCCGGCACGGCCGATACCATGGAACTGCTGGCCGAGGTCAACCTGACGCCGGAGCAACTGCACGAGATCGTGGGCAAGGAACGCGGCTGTCTGGCCTGGGGCGGCACGGCCAAGCTCGCACCGGTCGATGACATGCTGATTTCTGTCGAACGCCCGCTGGGCATCGATTCTCAGGGACAAATGGTGGCATCGATTCTGTCCAAAAAACTGGCCGCCGGTTCGACTCATTTGCTTATCGATATTCCGGTCGGCCCGACGGCTAAAGTGCGGCACATGAATCAGGCGCTGGCCTTGCGGAAGCTTTTTGAATTTGTCGGCGACCGGCTCAACATTCATCTGGAAGTGATGATTACTGACGGCCGCCAGCCGATAGGGCGGGGCATAGGCCCGGTACTGGAAGCGAGAGACATTATGCAGGTGCTGAAAAACGATCCCGATGCGCCGTTCGATTTACGCCAGAAATCCTTGCAGCTGGCCGGAAGGATCATTGAATTCGATCCCGATGTTCGCGGTGGGCAGGGCTATGCCATTGCCCGCGATATACTCGACTCAGGCCGGGCCTTGGCCAAAATGGATGCGCTTATCCGGGCGCAAGGGGCTAAAGTAATCGATCTGCACCCCGGCAATCTTTGTCATGAGGTTGTTGCCGATTGCGACGGCGTAGTCATCAGTATCGACAACTTTCAAATGGCGACCATCGCCCGGCTTGCCGGAGCGCCGATGATGAAAAAAGCAGGCGTCGATTTATTAAAAAAAATGGGGGACCCGGTAAAAAAAGGCGACGTCTTATACCGCATCTATGCCGAATTCCCTGCCGATTTTAAATTCGCCCAGGATTTAGCGAACAGCAACAACGGCTACACTCTAGGCAGCGATGAACAAATCATCAAATCGCTGATTGCTTTTTAACCCGGAACAATTCCAGCTTATGATGATACTCGCCTTCCCCGATTACTTAAGCCAGGCGCAGCGCTTGGCTGTTCGGCTTGATGTGCCGCTGATCGAGGCCGCCGTGCATCATTTTCCTGACGGCGAAAGCTTGGTCCGCCTGCCGACCTTGCTGCCGGAACACCTTATTATTTGCCGCAGCCTTAACCAGCCCAACGACAAACTGATCGAATTAATGCTGTGCGCGACCACGGCGCGGGAATTAGGCGCTAAACGATTGACCCTGGTTGCGCCTTATTTGAGCTATATGCGCCAGGACATCGCCAACCGGCCCGGCGAGGCGGTCAGTCAGCGTATTATCGGCAGGCTGCTTGCGGATTTGTTTGATGACGTGCTTACCGTGGATCCGCATTTGCACCGTATTTCGTCATTAACCCAGGCGATTCCGATAAAAAACGCGATCAGCCTGACTGCCGCCGATGAAATGGGCGCTTTTTTAAAACAACAATTCAAGCATGCGATACTGTTGGGCCCGGACAGCGAATCGAAACAATGGGTCGGAGCTATCGCGGGCAAGATCGGCTTTGATTATGCGATTGCGACTAAAAACCGGCTCGGCGACAGACAGGTTGAAATGGCTTTGCCCAATAAAGATTATCGCAACAATCCGGTGGTTATCGTAGACGACATGGCCAGCACCGGCAGGACGCTCGCCAAAGCAGCCGGTCTGCTGCAAGCGGCAGGCAGCCGGGATATTTATGCTATCGTCACCCACGCCCTGTTTTGCGGCGATGCTTACATCCATATTCTTAATGCCGGCGTCAAAACCGTCTGGAGCACCGACAGCATCGACCATCCGAGCTCCTGTATCCAACTCGACGCCCTGCTTGCGGACGCGATTAAGGCTCTTTAATCGACAAGGCGTCGATAAAGCGTTGACAGACCCCAGACCAGTTAATAGACTGAGGCCTTTTTTATAGCAACGATAGACGGCGAGCCGGCTGGTCATCGTTTACCGGTTAACAATTTTAAGAGGACTCACTTATGCGTATTAAAAACTGGCTGATCGCCGCCTTGTGTTTTGTATCACCCTCACTTTATGCACACACCGGAGGCCACATTGACCACAGTTTGATCAGCGGTTTGATGCACCCTTTAACCGGCATCGACCATTTGCTGGTATTAATGGCGGTTGGCTTGATTGCGGCTAAGCAGGGCGGAAAAGCCTTGTTTGCATTTCCGGCTGTTTTTTTTGCATTGATGGCGGCAGGCGCCGTGCTTAATGTTTATGCGGTTCAGATACCGTTTGTCGAATCATTAATTGCTTTATCGTTAATCGCGTTCGGCCTGTTGGTCACTATCGGTCAGAAGCAACGCGCTAAAATATTTTTTCTGGGGCTATCGTTTTTTGCCGTATTCCACGGCTATGCCCATGCGGCGGAAATTCCTGCCGAGTCCAGCGCCGCGCTGTATTTTTCGGCGTTAATGCTGATGAGCTTGGCTATTTGCCTGGGCGGCTGCGTATTGGGCCTGAGTACAGGCAAGCGCATCAACTACCTGTTCTCATTGGCGTGCTTAAGCAGCGGCTTGTATTATTTAGCCGGCGCTTAGTCAGACATCAATATTAAACCCTCGCGTTGAATAGCCGAGGGTTTTTTGTCCATCAGCGTTAACTATCCGTCTTGGCCGTAAAACTATGCACCCATACCAGGGCGTCTTCATTCCAGGTCATTCCCGCATGCATTTTCAAGATAATGTCCCGGTACATATCCAGGCTGGGGTAGCCTTCCGCCCTGGCGTCGGCATCGGTCATGTCGCCTAAACGCTGGCGTTGCAGATCGGTAACAACAAAAGTCATCCCGTCCAGGTCGAAAGTTTCGCCGGGCCAGCCATATACGCCGTCGCGACGCTGCTGCGTTTTCATTCCGGCTTTTGTTGCTTCTACCAATTTCGCATGAGTGACCAGACGGTCTATCGAACAGGTTTTCTCAGGGTAAGCGTCCATTGTTGATCCTAAATCTAACATAAAGACTTCATTATACACCAAGCGTCCTGTCCTGTAGCCGTGGTCAGCGGCGGCTATTTTCGCATATCGTCTAAACTAATTCGGATGTTAGCCGATAGCCTGGAAAATAAACTTTCTCGGGCCAAAGCTAATGATCATAAAAAGTTCCGCCATCCAATTGGGCAGCAGGCATCAGTCTTTAAAAAGTTTTCAAGAATCCGAGTCTTTGCGGTCCTGGAAAACCGAACGGCAGACGAGGCCTAGCCAAAAAGAACAGCTGGCGGATACGCTAAGCCTAAGCAGTTCCGCTAAAACTCTGCACATCGATACGCAATCGGTGGATCTTAGTGAAAACCTTGACGCCAACCAGAGCGTTAAACTGCTGATTGTAAAACACATGGTTAAAGCCATAACCGGCCAGGATTTTAAGCTGTTTTCGCCGAGTGAACTGACTGCCGACACCGGCAGTATTGAGATAACAACAACGCCGCCTTCCACCGGCGCCGGCCTTGTTTACGAGCATCGCACCGTTTACCAGGAATCTGAAAGCGCCGGCTTTTCCGCCGTTGGTTCGATCCAAACACAGGACGGCAAAAGTATCGATTTTTCGGTTAAATTGAATATGAGCCGCGAATTCCGTTTGGAAACCAGCCGTTCGATCAGGCTCGGCGAGCCCGAACAGAAAGTCGATCCGCTGGTGATCAATTTTGACGGCAATGCGGCGGAACTGTCGCAAACACGTTTCGAATTCGATATTGACGCCAACGGCACGACCGAACAAATCGCCACATTAAGGCCGGGCAGCGGTTTTCTGGCGCTGGATAAAAATCAGGACGGCGTTATCAATAATGGTTCCGAACTGTTCGGCCCGAATTCCGGCAACGGATTTTCGGAACTGGCCAAGTATGACAGCGACAGCAATGGCTTTATTGACGAAGCCGACCCGATCTATAACAGTCTAAGAATCTGGCAGCGGCATGAGGACGGCAGCCAGCAGCTTATTGCGCTGGGTGATAAAAACATCGGCGCTATCTATCTGGGACACGCCACCACGCCGTTTCAATTACGCACCGCCGATAACCGGTCGCTGGGCGAAGTGACCGATACCGGCGTTTATTTAACTGAAGACGGTAAAACCGGGACTATCCAGCAAATTAACTTCAGCGTATGAAATACCTAAGGATCGTGCATAAATTAATTTAGGCAATTACCATGAAGAGCATGAAGGACATGAAGACTTAAACCTTTCATGCCGCTTCATGTCCTTCATGGTTAAAAAATGAAAAATAAAACTT
>NZ_JAZGVT010000048.1:0-67241 GCF_036440755.1 Methylobacter sp. Wu8
TAGGAACGTGCATGAAATAACCTGAGCAAGTTTTATTTTTCATTTTTTAACCATGAAGGACATGAAGCGGCATGAAAGGTTTAAGTCTTCATGCTCTTCATGGTAATTGCCTAAATTAATTTAGGCACGATCCTTAGTTTCAAGTACCCGGTGCGCAACCTGACGGTCTCTATTAATGAAACCAATGCGCATGGCGTATCCGCAGGTCAACCTTGTCGCCTTTGTTCAGATGCAGACGCCTGAACTGATCATTGGGCATTTCCGCATAAACGCTTGCAGCCGAGCCGTTCTTGACCAACTCGATGCGGATCAGGGCGCCCAGGTGTTGCCAGTCTTTCAGCGTTACAAAGGCGTCGCTGTCGGCTCTCGATTTTTCAATAACAATATCATGAGGGCGGACGTGAGCAATCTTGCCATAGTGTTGTGCTGTCGGTAATCCCGCTGCCTGCAACCAATCGGAGTCGTGTTCTTCCAGGTTAAAAACATTGGTTTGGCCGATAAAGCGGGACACGAAAGCATTGGCCGGATGATCGTAAATGTCGCCGGGCGCGCCTTGCTGTTCGATGCGCCCGTGGTTGAGCACCACAACCTGGCTGGCGACTTCCATGGCTTCTTCCTGGTCATGGGTGACAAAAATACTGGTGACATTCAGGTCATGATGCAGGTTGCGCAGCCATTGCCGCAAGTCCTTGCGCACGCCGGCATCCAGCGCGCCGAACGGCTCATCCAACAATAATACCGAAGGCTCAACAGCCAGCGCGCGAGCCAGCGCGATACGCTGGCGCTGTCCGCCGGACAGTTGATCGGGATAACGGTCGTGCAGCCAGTCCAGTTGCACCAGACCCAATAAATCATGCACCTTCTTGTGGATAATCGCTTCGCCCGGCCGCTCGCTGCGAGGCTTGACTCTTAAGCCGAACGCCACGTTCTCGAATACGGTCATGTGCCGGAACAGCGCATAGTGCTGAAATACAAAACCGATTTGGCGATTCTTGACCGGTTTATCGGTGACCTTATCGCCTTTCAAGAACACATCGCCTTGGTCTGTTTGCTCAAGACCGGCAATGATGCGCAGCAACGTGGTTTTTCCGCAGCCGGACGGCCCCAGCAAAGCGACTAATTCGCCTTCGGGAATGTCGAGGCTGATATTGTCCAGCGCGGAAAACGAGCCGAAATGTTTACTGATATGGTTTACGCTAATACTCATGGGATTTCTCTAAATATTTTAAATTCAGGGGAAAGATGAAGGGCGAAAATATTTCCTGTCCCACTCAGCCTTTAGCCTTTAGTTTTTTATCTTGATTTTGCTTCCACTCAAGGACGGTCTTAAACACCAGCGTTACCACGGCCAGGGCCGCCAATAGCGAAGCGCCGGCGAAAGAACCGACAAAGTCGTATTCGTTGTAACTGACCTCGACATGCAGCGGCAGCGTGTTGGTCAGTCCGCGGATATGGCCGGACACCACCGAGACGGCGCCGAATTCGCCCATCGCCCTGGCGTTACACAGCAGCACGCCGTTCAGCAGGCCCCATTTGACATTCGGCAAGGTGACTCTGAAAAAGGTTTGCCAGCCGCTGGCGCCGAGCGACAGCGCGGCTTCCTCTTCTTCATGGCCGATTTCCTGCATCAGCGGAATCAGCTCCCTGGCAACGAACGGGAAAGTCACGAACAGGGTCGCCAGAACAATCCCCGGCACGGCGAAGATGATCTTGATGTCATGTTCGGAAAACCAGGGGCCCAGCCATCCTTGCGCGCCGAAAATCAGCACATAAATCAAACCGGCAATCACCGGCGAGACCGAAAACGGCAGATCGATCAGGGTAATCAGCAGGCTTTTACCGCGAAAGTCAAACCGGGCTATCGCCCAGGCGGCGGAAACGCCGAACACGGTGGTCAGCGGCACGGTGATCAATGCAATGAACAGCGTCAGTCTCATCGCAGCCAGCGCATCGGGGTGGGTCAGGCTGGAGCTGTAGGCCGTCCAGCCTTTGGCAAAAGCCTCAACCAACACGGTTAACAGCGGCAAAAGCAAAAACAAACCGATAATACCGAGGGTGAGTCCGATCAAGACATATCGAACCCAGTTGGGATCGGATAGCGTGAGTTTTTTTGAAGTAATAAAGGAGTTTGCGGAAACGGCGCTCATCACGAATTCCTCACAGTTGTCCTGAACGGCGGCGTACCCACCATTGCAGCCCGTTAATAAGTAACAGCAGTACAAACGACAGGATCAGCATGGTCAAGCCAATTGCGGTTGCCCCAGCGTAATCGTATTGTTCCAGTTTGGTGATAATCAACAGCGGCACAATCTCCGAGATATACGGCATATTACCGGCAATGAAAATCACCGACCCGTATTCGCCGATGCCTCGCGCAAAAGCCAGCGCAAAACCGGTAATCGTAGCGGGCAGAATATTAGGCAAGACGACCTTGACAAATGTTTGCCGCCGGGTAGCGCCGAGACTGGCGGCGGCTTCTTCCATTGCGGTATCCAGTTCCTGCAGCACCGGCTCGATGGTGCGCACCACAAACGGTAAGCCGATAAAGATCAAGGCAAAGACAATGCCCAGCGGTTTGTAGGCAATTTGGATCCCGAGACTGTCCATGACCAGCTTGCCGATCCAGCCGCGAGGTTCGTAGATCGCCGCCAGCACGATGCCGGCTACGGCGGTCGGCAAGGCGAACGGCAGGTCGATCAGGGCGTCAAACAGGCGTTTGCCGGGAAATGAGTAGCGTACCAGCGACCAGGCGATGATAAAGCCGAATATCGCAGCCGCGGCGGCGGCAATTAATGCCGCGCCAAAGCTTAGCCTGAAAGAAGCCTGTACACGCTCATTGGTCAGTATCGCCCAGTATTCGTTCAGGCTAAGCTGTAACGTTTTCAACAGCATCGCGCTGAGCGGAATCAGCACGATCAGAGCCAGATAGAACAGGGTAAATCCTATGGCCGGGCGAAATCCCGGCATGATGTTACTTTGCGGCATGTCAGTAATTTCCGGTTACATTAAAACAGAGGTGTTATATTTCTCAGCTGTTTCATGTGTTTTTAACGTAAAAAAGCGGGAGTGAACGAGGCGCTCGCTCCCACAGGAAGGACAACTTATGGTTTGTAGATTTGATCGAAAAGGCCGCCGTCATCGAAATGCTCTTTTTGCACTTGCGCCCAGCTGCCGAACTTCTCGCTGACGGTAAACAGCTCCAATTTCGGAAAGCGTTTTAAGTCTTCAGGATTGGCGTGTTCGGGTTGGTAAGGGCGGTAAAAATGCTTTGCCGCCAGTTTTTGCCCAATCGGCGAATACAGGTATTGCAGATAACCTTCGGCCAAATCCAGGTTGTCGTTCTTTTTGGCGACCTTCTCGACCACGGCGACCGGGGTTTCCGTCTTGATACTGACCGGCGGCACCACGATTTCGAATTCACCGGCGCCCTGTTCGTTAACCGCCAAAAACGCTTCGTTTTCCCAAGTGATCAGTACATCGCCGATACCGCGTTGAATAAAGGTTGTGGTGGAGCCGCGCGCGCCGGAATCCAAAACCGGCGCATTCTTGTAAATTTTCTTTACGAAGTCCTTGGCGGCTTCCTTGCCGCCGAATTTTTTTTCTCCAAACGCCCAGGCAGCCAGATAGTTATAACGCGCGCCGCCCGATGTTTTAGGATTGGGCGTGATCACAGAGACGCCGTCTTTGGCCAAGTCATCCCAGTTTTTAATACCTTTGGGATTGCCTTTGTGGACCAAAAATACAATGGTGGAGGTATAAGGCAAGCTGTTATTGGGCAAGCGGGTTTGCCAATCTTTAGGAATCACTCCAGCCCGCTCGACAATTTGGTCGATATCGTGCGACAACGCCAAAGTGACTACGTCCGCTTCCAGGCCGTCGATTACCGCCCGTGTCTGCTTGCCGCCACCACCGTGCGATTGTTGTACACCGACGTCTTCTCCGGTTTTTTCTTTCCAGTATTTAATAAATTCTTTGTTGTAGTCCTGATACAGCTCTCTGGTCGGGTCGTATGACACATTGAGAATGGTTCTTTCAGCCAAGGCCGTACCGCTTGAAAGCAGGGTTAGCGCGAACAGCAGATGTTTTAATGGTTTGGTGAGTTTCATGGTTTCTCCTTAATGGAAGCTGTTTTATTTGCTTTGCCGCATCGTTTTAATTTAAGCGTCATAACGATCCGCATGGAAAGCATGGTAATCAAATTAAGTTGGCAACAAAAACGATATATTTAGATGCATGCATCTAAAAATTAGATAATAAGCCTGGGGCAGAATACTCAGCGGTCTTGTCGTACATTATCGGATTTGCCTCATCCTTCATCTGCCGGAGCAAAGGAGGACAAGGCCGGAAAACCCGGTAGGACGAGGGAGAAGCGCTGATTGAGCCCTTCGGCAGACTCAGGGTGAACGCTAAGGCATTGATTCCGTTAGTGCTGAGTGTTTCGATTGCGCTCAGGAGAGACGCCTGTCGAAGCATGAACGGAATCAAGTTGTTCGGCGCCGCCCTCGTTATAATTTGGGCTTGCCATCGCCAAATGCATTCAAGCTGACTTCAAAGTAGAAGAAGTTGCTGGCCTCGGTGGTGAAAGGACCGGTCGGTGCGGCCTGCGCCCTGGTAAAGCTGCCTGGTTCGAAACGGGCGTAACTTAAGCTCCAATCGACATACGGGTTGAGTTTGTGGCGCATGCGGAAGTCGAGCTCATGGCCCAGGAAACTGCCGCTTCGGCCCGTTGTATCCCTCAGGTTAGCCCGGTTCCAGGCCTCGGTTTCGCTTTCCAGCCAGAACGCGCCATAACCGGCGTCGAGGCGGACATCTTTGTGCGGGGTGAACTCCAGGCGGGCTTTGGGCGCATGCACGTTATCCCAGGAGAAATAGTCGTTGCGCGACCACGGCTGGTTGAAGCCGTAAAATGCATCGAATTTTTCGTTCGAGCCGCTTGAAGCATTTCTATTGGGATCTTTGTCGCCGGTACCGAAACCGTAATAGGCGCTGACTCTCGGTTTCCAGTCATGGTCAAAGGTGTAACCCGTTTCCAAAGAGTAAGCCAGTGCATCGTGCTGAAGCTCCAGCTCCTTGGCCACGCCCGTTCTGGTATAGCCAAACCGGCCGAACTGTTTATTGATGTCGGCATCGAAATCGAAGCCGCTGTCGCCGAACAAGCCGTAAACCCGTAAGCCCGGTGCAAAAATATCCATACTGTTCTTGCGGTCGGCAACAATCCTATTATAAGGATCGCCATTGACCTTGCGCCCCATAAAGTAGGGCTGGATGGTGATGTAATCCGACCATTGCCGGATACTCAGCACGCCGCCGTAAAACCAGGTATCTTCATCGGGTTGGTCGAAGTCGTATTTCAAACGCTGAACCGGTTGGAATGCGAAGGTGTCCAGATCCCAGTTGTTTTGTTTCTTGCCGAATCGGACACGGAAACCCTCGAAGTTATTGGTGGTGTTGCGGAACTGGTTGCTGCCCACCAGACGTCGATCCAGCAATTCCAAAGCCTGGCGGCCGGCGCGGATGCTTAACGGCCGGTTATGGCCGAGCGCATTGTCAAAGTATAACTCGGCATAGCCCTGAATTATTTCAAACTCGTTGACATCGGAATCGGTCTTTTCATACAAACCGTTGTAACTGCGGGCGTCTTCAAACTCGACCGCAAAGCGCAAGGGGTCGAGAATGTCTTTTACGCCGACATAGCCACGGGTTCTCAACAGCCATAGATTGTCGGGATCGTTGCGATAAGAGGATAACGTAGCGCCGGTTGTGGAATCGTTCCTGCGTCGGTAATCGTTTTCCCGGTACTCGTAGCGGGTGCGGAAGTCCAGGCCCACATCCAGCCAATCCACATCACGGAACTGCTTGAATTGGGTCTTGCTCAGATTTCGCACATAAGCCGGCGGATCGGTGTCCGGTTCGACGCGATAGCCTTTAGTCTTACGGTAATAATCCTCGGCATTCGCCAAGCCGGGCCATGTCAGCAACAGGCCCAAGGCACCGGCTACCGACGCGGTATTTACGAGTTTACGCTTCATGATGTTCACCTAAAATCTCTGTTGGGTACAGTAACTTCCGGTGATCCGGTCGGTTTGTATTTATGATGTGGTAATGCTTTCGCCGTTTTTTACGGTAGAAATAGAAAATTATTTTTTATTGTCAAAGCGTAGTTTCTCCCTACGCTCGATTTGTACAACCTTGTTTTCGTGAATGGTAATTTCAATCGAACCGAACTTAATCTCTTGTAAAATGACGGCAATCTGGTTTGCGATTTCAGTTGTTCGCGGATCTCTATATGTTTTTTCTAATTTAAGCGCCATGAAATACTCACTATCGAAGTTGAAATGTATCGATTACGTTGGCGGGAAGTTTAAAGAGAATTTTATATTTAATAAAACGACAATATTAGATGTTTGTATCTAATTAGAAGATATTATCCGTTTCACTTTCCGCTACCGGGTCCTTGAATTCAGCGGTTTCAGCTAAGGACCGTGCATAAATTAATTTAGGCAATTACCATGAAGGACATGAAGACTTAAACCTTTCATGCCGCTTCATGTCCTTCATGGTTAAAAAATGAAAAATAAAACTTGCTCAAGTTATTTCATACACGTTCCTAAGGGTTCGCGGGTGTGCCAAATCGCTCTCTCCTAGAAATAGTACACTCAGAACTTATTTTGACTCCGTTGCTTTGCTTGGGCAGGCAAGCCGCTATTAATCATCAGACATTCATGCAATTTTTTGTTAAACCCAATCCTTTTCTCAAGCTGTTATCTTTTCGCGTCATAATCGTTCTCGCCTACCAAATAATGGCGATCGTGGTGGGTTGGCATATTTACGAGCTGACGCATGACACATTGGCCCTGGGTCTAGTCGGATTGGCTGAGGTCGTTCCCTACTTCTGTTGCGCGTTGTTTGCCGGTTATGCGGTAGATCACCATTCTCGGCGCATGTTCGGTGTGTTCGCCTGCCTGATGCTGTTTCTGACCGCGTTGACACTGACAGCAGTGGCGGCAGGTTGGATAGGCGGCAATCCTGCGTTGTGGATCTACGGCTCTATCGCCTTTACCGGAGTGGCGCGCGCGTTTATCGGTCCGTCGTATAGCGCGATGTTCGCCTTGGTTTTACAGCGCGAACACTATGCCAGGGCCTCGGGAATCGGCAGTGCCGTGTTCCAGTTTGGACTCGTGGTCGGGCCTGCGATAGGCGGCATCCTGGTCGGATGGGCAGGCAAGACTGCCGCTTACGGCGTTGCAGCCGGCCTGTGTCTGGTTGCCGCAGTGGCGTTGCTGTCACTGCGTGTCGAGGAACCTCCCGCAGCGGCCAGCGCACCTATTTTCACCAGCATCGCCGAAGGATTGCGCTTCGTGTTCAGCAACCAGATCATCTTGGGCGCGCAGTCGCTGGACATGTTCGCCGTGCTGTTCGGGGGCGCGGTTTCCATGCTGCCTGCGTTCATTCACGACATCTTTCATTACGGTCCCGAGGGGCTTGGGATTCTTCGCGCCGCTCCGGCAGTCGGGGCCGTGGTAACCGGGCTAGTGCTAGCCCGCCATCCGATCAACCTGCACGCCGGGCGTTGGCTGCTGACAGCTGTGGCAGGGTTCGGCTTCTGCATGATTTTCTTTGCCATATCAACAAACTTCTGGGTTGCCGGGCTGGCGTTGATACTTTCCGGTGTTTGCGACGGAGTCTCCGTGGTTATGCGCACGACCATTATGCAACTGGCGACGCCCGATGCCATGCGTGGCAGGGTTTCCGCTATCAACGGCATCTTTATCGGCTCATCCAACGAGCTGGGGGCTTTTGAATCGGGTATTGCTGCGCGCCTGATGGGGCTGGCGCCGTCGGTAGTGTTCGGCGGAGTGATGACCTTGACTGTAGTTGCCGCGACGGCAAAACTGGCGCCGAAACTGCGCCGGTTGGAGCTTCACCAACTGCATTGATCCTGTTGATCATGCGTTGCAAAAAAACGCCTGGGAGTCTGTCTAATTTAGCGAATTGATATGAATGTTATCCCGCTGGTTATAGGAAAAGGCCGTTTGATGACGTTAAAAAACCATTTTGATAAATATTTCGAAATCAATACACTCTAATAATATCCACCCGAGAGATCGGAACAATACCTATCCGACAGACTCCTAGCGTAGATTTATCAGCGCAACCAATTGTTCTTCATCGATGGGTCTGGTTAAGCAGTAATCGAACCCGGCGGCCAGCGCTTCGGTCTTTTGGTTGCTGTCGGCAAACGTGCTGATGGCGGCGACTTTTAGCGGGTTATGCCGGCTTCTGAGGATTTTTATCATTTCCAGACCCGACATGACCGGCATGCTGAGATCGATAAGCGCCATTTGATAGCGGTTTTCGCTGATGAATTGCAACGCTTCGGCACCGTCGGCGGCGGCGTCTACGGTGTAGCCGCTCAGTTCAAGCATGTTGCCCAGTATCAGCCGGTTTATTTCACTGTCATCGGCAATTAAAATGCGGTTTTCTGCCTGGAGCAGGTTCTGAGTATCTATAGCTTGTTTTATCTGCATGATTGACGACCTGCTTAATTGCGCTGTCCTGTTGTGTTTCTGACATAATGCGCCCCTGAAACCCAGGTAATCAGGCTGGTGGGGCATCAGTGCGGCTATATCGTCCAGTCTGAGCGAACCGGCCAGTCCGCAGAGCAGTTGCCGGTCTTTTGCCAGACCGGCAAATCGGGCTATGCCGGTTTTCGCCATGACCTGGGTTAAAGAACCGTTGCCCTTGTTCATGGTGTCGAGCATGACGCCTTTGAAACCGGCATCGGCGAGCGAGTCTACCACGGCTAAATCCGGTTGGGTATCGGCGAATAATACGGCGATTAAGTTCAGCGTTTGCGGCAACGTAGCGAGTTTTTCAATCGTTCCCTGCCAGTCGCCGCCGGGGAAAAAACCGATTTTGACATAATCGACGCCGGTTTCGGCCATCGCCTCGACTGCCCGGTAGACAAGCTCCGGCTGCATCGGCAGGTCGCCAACGGTTGCGCTGACGGGACAACGGCCATCGATTTCATCAACAATGGTTTTGACCAGGTCTGTTTCCAGCGCGCCCAAAGCGCCTAAAGCCGGTTGTTTCAGGTCGATAATATCGACGTTCGCGCTTAGCGTCTGCAAGGCTTCTTCTACGCTGTTGACGCTGGCGAGCATTCCGGTCATGGCTTAACTCCGGTTTTTGCCTCAGCCGTTTTCGCTTGGTTTACTGTATGGTTTTCAATGACAGACATCAACCAACCCCAGGCTTCCAGCTCCCGGTCCCCGGCTGTTTTTTCCAGGCCAATGCGCAGATAGTCGATTTCAGCTTGTATTTTTTCCAGCGGAAGCATGTTTAATCGGCTGATTAAAATCGCCGCTTCCAGCACCGAATACTGGGCGCGGTTAAAGCCTTTAAAGGGCGCATGATTAACGGTATGCACGGCTTTACAGAATAATTTGGGCCGGGTCTCGTCGTCTTCGACGCGAACCAGTTCGACTTCGGTATGGGCCAATGTGCAATCGAGCACTTGGCCGTTGATTTTTTCCGCCGGTTTTAACGGCCAGTCGCGCCGCCCGGTCAGGCAGCCGGCAAATACCCGCACGTCGTCGCAATAGTTGATGACGGCGGTTTTGCTGTCCAGCAGGTTATTGAGCGTGGTTGAAGGGCGGAACGGCAGGATGATGAATTCGTCTTGCGCTTCAGCGGATAAATGTATGCCCATAGGCGCAATATGCGCCAAGCCTGAACTGTTTTGGGTGATGACTATGGTTTCTTGAATCATTAGTAATTTTTTATTAAAACAGGTAAATCAAAAAATGATTAAAAAAGTATCACCACGAAGACACGAAGAACACGAAGTTTTATTTCTTCGTGTTCTTCGTGTCTCGGCAATTGCTCCTGCATTGCTCTACCTCCTGTATCCATACAGTCGTTCGTGGTGAATAAAAAGCTTTTAATCACCTGTTTAGCAGCAGTTGGTTCCGCCTCTGGGTAATGAAAGGATGCAATCATTAGTGCTTTTTTATCGCCAGGGATGGTGTGTATGCCGCAGGCCCGCCGGGAGCGGGCGCGGCGAAAGTGGTTCCGGCAGGTTTAAAGGTGTGCAGGTCAATGGTGGACTCTTCGCTGTCGGTTGCGCAGCCCCATTGCAGCGCTTGATCCTGGGTGTAGCGCTTACCCAATTGCCAGGCTATTTCAGCGCGGGCCAGTTCAACGCCCAGATAAAAAGCGTGTCCGCCGTCGTTTTCGACATGCAGTTTTGGAAACAGGTCGAATGGATCGGTGGCGCTGTGCAATCCGTCTCGGTTAAAAATATGTACGCCTTCGGTGCTGATTTGTACGCGGTAACTGGGGTCTTTGATTTGCCCGGCCAGTTCCTTGATTTCATCCAGACTGTAAGGGAAGGGCGAGGTTTCATGCAAGGCCATTAAACCCGGATCGATATGTTTGGGCAGCATGTTATGCTCTTTCGCCGCAAACATGATGCGGCGGGCCAGATCGGCTTCCTTGACCGCCCGGCAGGCATGCTTGCTGACTTCGGTCGCCAGAATGCTGTTGATGTTGAGTTCCGAGCAGATGCCCAGCAGCAACGCATTCATGCCTACGGTATCGGCATGGGTCAGTTCGGTGATGTTGCCGACGCCCAGCATCATTTCAATATCGGGATGCTTCTTCCTGACCTCGTGATAGCGCACGATGGATTGCGTGAAGCCGAAGTGCAGCGGGTCTAAAATCGGGTCGACGATAAAGTCCCGGTTTTTTGCCTGCATGATTTTTATAGCCCGGTCCAGCGAAGCCAAGTCTTCATGTTTTTCCGGGATTAAAATCGGCGTCGCTGCGACTTCGTCGGCGACCCATAACGTGCTTTCGTGCAGGCTGAGCATGTAGTCCGCGCCCGCCTTGCCGCCCCTGAGCAAATCGTCCGACTCCAGCGAATCGATGCTGACGGTAAAGCCTTCCTGCTTCAAGGTGCGGATGATGTCTTCCATGTGCGGAAAATCGGTGCTCGGCAGACAGCCTATGTCGATCACGTCAGCGCCGTTGTGTTTGTAGTAATAAGCGCGCTTGACCACCTCTTCGACGCTGACATTGGGCGCATCGACGATTTCGGCAAAGATTTTAACGCTGTAGTTGTTTAAATCAATCTTGTGCGCGGCGTGGCCGAAGAACATCGGCAAGTCTTTCAGTTCGTCCGGTCCGCGTTCGATCGGCAACCCCATATTTTTGGACAAGGCTTCCAGATCGCCGCGGCAGCGTCCGGGTACCAGTATGCGGTCGGCGCCGAAAGTGTCGGTCAAGCGGCGGCCTATCATGTCTGCGGTCATCAACGCCGCGACTTTAAGCCCCAGCTGATGCACGGTATAGGTGAATTCCGGCTGCATTTTTTCCAGAATGCTATGCAGCTGCTTTTCCGCCAGTTTGCCGGTAAGAAAAAGGATATGTTCGCTCATGTTAACGATTGTAGCCGTTCTTTGACTTTGACGATCAATTCATCGACGCTTTCAACGACGCTCGTGTATTCAAAGGTGCGCAATTTGGCCGTGCCTTCCAGATCGATTTTACGCGGATAAACCATGACTTTGCCGCCCGGCGCGGTGGTTTCCATTTCCGGGGCTATATCGCAAGGGTAGACGATGCTCTGAACCTTGCATTTCCCGGCCTGGGAATAAAGATTGGTCACCAGCGAGTCGGAAATGCCCAATACGCATTTGGCAACCGTGTTCGACGTGGTCGGGGCCATCACAAAGGTATGGTAATGGCCCTTGTAAAAATGCCCGACCGGCGGCGCTGAGGCGGCTTTATCGCGGTACACCGGCATTTTTTTTCGAACGTCATCGAGATTGATGCCATACATTTTTAACACCTCTTCACCGGCCTGACTCAGATACAGATCAACTTCATCCAGCGTCAGCAAGAAGTCCAGGCATTCTTCTATATAATGGCCGGAGCCGGTAATGGCCCAGGCTAATCGTGATTTAGGCATTAAATTCAATCAGGGTCGAAAACATTTGGTTATTATACATGAATCAAAACAGCGATCTTGCGCACAGGAGCTTTTAGGGAATGTTCAGTAATATCAACAAGCCATTAATTATGGGGATTTTAAATATAACCCCGGACAGTTTTTCCGATGGCGGCAAATACTCGGGACTCGATGCCGCGATGCGGCAGGTTGAGCTGATGCTGGCCGAAGGCGTGGATATTATCGATATTGGCGGGGAGTCAACCCGCCCGGGCGCTGAACGGGTTGCGGCTGCTGAGCAGATTTCGCGGGTTGTTCCGGTGATTAAAGCGATCAGGCAACAAGCCTACGATGTTCTGATCAGCATCGATACGACCTTAAGCGAGGTCGCCAAAGCGGCGCTGGATGCCGGAGCCGATATGATCAACGATGTTGCCGGGGGCAGGGAGGATGCAGCAATTCTGACGCTGGCCGCCCAAACCGGTGCGCCGATTATTTTGATGCACAGCAAGGGAGACCCAAAAACCATGCAGGATAATCCGCATTATCAAAATGTGGTTCAGGAAGTGCTCGATGTGCTGAATGAAAGCATCGATGCGGCATTAAAAGCAGGCGTTAAAAAACAAGCGATTGCGATCGATCCGGGCATAGGTTTCGGCAAACGCAAGCAGGATAATCTCGATTTGCTGGCGCATCTTGACAGGTTCGTGGCAACGGGTTTCCCGGTGTTGCTGGGCGCCAGCCGCAAGCGCTTTATGGGAACGATTTGCGATGTGACCGAGCCCTCTGAACTGGTTACCGCCACCGCCGTGACCACGGCTTTAGGCGTAATGGCGGGCGTGCAGATGTTTCGGGTGCATGATGTCGAGGAAAACCGGCAGGCGGCCGATGTGGCCTGGGCGATTAAACAGAGCAGGTAGGGTGGGCGGGCTTTTTTGCCCACCCTTGTCCATTTCTTATTTATCAGGTGTATAGGTATTTTGACTGCTTTTGGCGGCGGTGTCTGTTGGGTGAGTCTCTGACGGAGCACGATAATCGCCTTCAGATAGATAGGTAAGAAACATCGGCAATAATACAAGAATGGATAAAACCAACGCCAGGCCGCCGATAAATAACAATAGCGTTTTAATGTTGCCTGCAACATTTTCTGCAATATCGTCTGAATCAGTTGAGGACAAGGGTTGGTCGATTTTGTTGGGATGTTCGTCTTGGTTTGGCATGATAATCTCCCGGTAACTGATTGAAAGAAAAATGAAATACCACTAGATCTTTGAGGCTGGTATCCAGCATGCTAGCCGCATCATGGATTTACCGCAACTACTTCTTGATGCCATCAAAAGACTACAGGTCAGTCAGCGTTAGCGATGTTTTTTGCCCCGTTCCTTGGCGTGGGTTGTTTAAAATTTAAATTATATGAATAAAGATAAATTTTTAAGATTTATAATTACCGGCCTCAATCGGCTTATTGCCAGTGCGGTTGCTGAAAAGGTCTCGGCTCTTGCAACGGAAGATTATTTACGGCAACGCGCGCAACGGGCCGATAAGCAGGCTTTTCAAGGTTTGTTGGCTAAGGTACCAAGTCGTGAAGCGGTTTTGAGCGATGAGTTGTAAACAAGTTAATTAAGAGGTGTCATGAGTATGAACCTAGAGGCAAGAATTACCTATAATCCGCTTCAATGCGGGGGCAAACCTTGTGTTCGTAATATGAGAATTCGGGTTAGCGATATTTTGCAAATGTTGGGTGAAGGTGTCAGTACCGAGGAGATTTTGCAAGATTTTCCCGATTTAGAGCTGCAAGACATTCAGGCTTGCCTGCTGTATGCTGCGCGTCGGGTGAATTTGGAACGGTTGGCAGCGTGATTTTTTGGATTGATGCACAACTGCCGCCGCAATTGGCTAGCTGGCTTAGCCAGACGTTTAAGGTAGAAGCCTATGCTTTACGTGACTTGCAGTTACGCGATGCCGAAGATGAACGGATTTTTCAAAAAGCGCGTCAGCAAGGTATCGTGCTCATCAGCAAAGACAGTGATTTCGTCGAGATGGTGTTGCGTTTGGGTACGCCTCCGCAACTGCTTTGGGTGACTTGCGGCAATGTGACCAACCGTCGCTTGCAAAATCTTTTGACTCAGGTGTTTCCTCGGGCACTGGAATTACTGGTATCGGGTGAAGCGATTGTTGAAATAGCCGACCTTGAAAAGACTTAAATATTGAAGTTTTGATATGACAATTGGATAACGATGTGGAAAAAGATGTTATGAATCGGCTCAACTGCGTAAACGAATGCGCCAGGAAAGCCTGGAGAGGACTTGCGCCTTGCGCGTGGATTTATCCAAGGACGGCTTGAATTTATGATCATGCAGGGAAATTTTGAACAACTGCCTCTAAAGGATTTTACCGAAAAAGCCTATCTGGATTATTCCATGTATGTGATTTTGGACCGGGCTTTGCCGCATATTGCCGACGGCTTAAAACCGGTACAGCGGCGTATTGTTTATGCGATGTCCGAGTTGGGTTTGACGGCGGCGGCCAAATATAAAAAATCGGCCAGAACCGTCGGTGACGTGCTGGGTAAATATCATCCGCACGGCGATTCCGCCTGCTATGAAGCGATGGTTTTGATGGCGCAGGACTTTTCTTACCGTTATCCGCTGGTTGACGGGCAGGGCAACTGGGGTTCCCCTGACGATCCCAAATCCTTTGCCGCGATGCGTTACACCGAATCGCGTCTGACCGCCTATGCGCAAACCTTGCTCAGCGAATTGGGGCAGGGTACGGTCGAATGGGCGGACAATTTCGACGCCACCTTAAAAGAGCCGGTGCTGTTGCCCGCAAGGCTGCCGAATATATTGCTGAACGGCACGATGGGCATCGCGGTCGGCATGGCGACCGATATACCGCCGCATAATTTGCGCGAAGTCGCCAATGCCTGTATCCAGTTGTTGGATGACCCGGACAGTACGCTGGAAACGCTGTTCACCCATATCAAAGGCCCCGATTACCCGACCGATGCGGAAATCATCACCCCGGCCGATGAGATACAGAAAATGTATATCAGCGGCGGCGGCTCGATAAAAATGCGCGCCAAATACGAGCAGGAAGACGGCAATATCGTGATTACCGCGCTGCCGCACCAGGTTTCCGGCGCTAAATTGCTGGAACAGATAGCCGCGCAAATGCTGGCGAAAAAGCTGCCGATGATCGAAGACTTGCGGGACGAATCGGATCACGAGAATCCGACCCGCCTGCTGGTCATTCCACGCTCGAAACGGGTCGATGCGGACGAGGTGATGTCGCATCTGTTCGCGACGACCGACCTGGAAAAAAGCTATCGCGTCAACATGAACATGATCGGCCTGGACGGGAGGCCCAAGGTTAAAGGGCTCCGTGACATCCTGGTTGAATGGCTGGCGTTCCGTACCGAGACGGTGCGCAGACGCCTGCAATACAGGCTGGATAAGGTGCTGGCGCGGCTGCATATCCTGGACGGCTTGCTGATCGCCTACCTGAATATCGACGAAGTTATCGCGATTATCCGCAATGAAGACCATCCCAAACCGGTGCTGATGGAGCGCTTCGGTATCACCGATATTCAGGCCGAAGCGATACTGGAATTAAAATTACGGCATCTGGCCAAGCTCGAAGAAATGAAGATTCGCGGCGAGCAGGACGAACTGGAATTGGAGCGCGCAGCATTGGAAAAAACGTTGGGTTCGCCGCGCCTGCTGAATCGCCTGATCAGGAAAGAACTCGAACGCGATGCGGAAAAATACGGCGACGACCGCCGCTCGCCGATTGTCGCCAGGAATGCGGCGCAGGCGCTGGAAACGACGGCGTTGATAAGCAACGAGCCGCTAACCGTCATCCTGTCGGAAAAAGGCTGGATCAGGGCCGCAAAGGGCCATGACATTGATGTCGCCAGCCTGAGCTACCGTTCCGGCGACGGCTTCCTGGATGCGGTCAAATGCCGGACCACGCAACCGGTTTATATCCTCGACTCCACCGGCCGGGCTTACAGCACCGCTACGCACGATCTGCCGTCGGCCAGGACTCAGGGCGAACCGTTGACCGGGCGGCTCAATCCTCCGCCGGGCTCGTTATTTTTGCATCTGCTGGCGGGTCAGCCCGATGACTGGTACGTGTTGGCCAGCCATTTCGGTTACGGCTTCAGGGTTCAGTTGAAAGAATTGTTGAGCAAGAACAAGGCCGGTAAACTGCTGATCACGCTGCCGGATGGCGCCAAGGTATTAAAGCCCGCGCCGATACATAACGAATCCGATTCGCTCGCGGTGGTGACCTTGCAAGGCCGCCTGCTGATTTTTCCGGTGGCCGAGCTGCCTGCGCTGGCGAAAGGCAAAGGCAATAAGCTGATTCAAATTCCGAGCGCCGATCTGACCGGCGGAAAAGATTACGTGGTCGCTGCGGTGGCGCTGCCTGAAAACGGCCAGTTGAAAATCATTGCCGGTAAACGGCAGTTAACGCTTAAGGGTGCGGATATTGAGCATTATTCCGGCAGCCGCGCCAAACGGGGATTGGCGTTGCCCAGAGGCTTTCAACGGGTTGACGGCTTGGAGTCCGAGTGATTTGCGCTTTATTGGAGCTTACTTTTTATCGGACGTTTTCAGCCTGACGATAAGGCGCCGGTAATCATCCTCGCTTAACGCATCGTTCATTATCAGCACGGACCGCTTTTTTGCATCGCGGTTAAAATGCAGAAATATAGCGAAGGTGGTGATGACGGTTGAATCCAGAATTTGAATCTGTTCAAAGTCGTTGCCGACGGAGAGTTCCCAGCCGAATGCTTCGGACTGCTTGATTTTGTACCGTTGGTTTTTTACGCGTTTGAAAATAAACCGAAGATGTACGCAAATGCCGGTCAACAGGGCCAATTTGACGGCAATCGGTAACGCATTGGCGATGCTTGAGGCCAATGCCAGCACATGCATCACGACCAGCAGCTGTTTTAACCGCACGGATGGTTTAAGTTCCACCCGCAGTGTGGGTTCGGTTTTCTTTGGCAAGTTCGGCCGCTCCTGTGTTATTGCCGCTTGATAATAGGCGTATTTCAATGCAAAGCAAGATTACACCGATTTTTTGTCTTTGTTCAAACAGCGATATAATCAACGCACTTTAAAATCTATTGTTTTGTATATTGATGAATCCTAATTGGAAAAACTTTCTGCTTGCTGAACATGCAATATTTGACAACGATACCGACATCGTTTTTCCATCGTCCGGGCATGGAGGTGATAAGCGTATTTATCCGGTTTCGTATCTGGGCGTTTTGACGATTGCAGGAAAAGATGCGGCAAAATTCTTGCAGGGGCAGATCACCTGCAATATTAACGACATTACGGACACGCAAAGCAGCCTGGGGGCAATGTGCAATCCCAAGGGCAGGACGATTACCACTTTTTTACTGGTTAAAAACGCCGATGCTTTTTTGATGATTTTGCCTAAAGAATTATTGGCAGCGGTCAAAAAAAGACTACAGATGTATGTGCTGCGGTCGGATGTGGTTTTAACGGACAGCTCGGATGATGTGTGTTTAATCGGCTTGAGCCTGCAATCTGCCGATGCGCCCGAACACCGCTTCGCGACAACTCGGCAGGAAAATATCGTGGTTGATTTTCAGGATCGACGTCTGGTTATCGCCGAGGCCGGTAACGCCCAAGCTCTTTGGGCGGAACAGCTTAAACAAGGTTTCCAGCCTGAGAGTTCGGCGCAATGGCGCTATCTCGATATTATCTCAGGGGTTCCGTGGCTTACTGCGGAAACATCGGAAGAGTTTATTCCGCAGATGCTTAACTTGGATAAACTGGGCGGCATTAGTTTCAATAAAGGCTGTTATACCGGCCAGGAAATTGTTGCCCGGACTCATTATTTGGGCAAGACAAAAAGGGAAATGTTTCTGGCCGAATGCGACGTCTCGGCAGTTCCTGAGCCTAATTCAACAATCATCGACGACAGCGGACAAAGCATAGGTAAGGTGCTGTATGCCCAGAATGGGCCGAATAGCTGCAAAATGCTGATTGTTCTGCAAGTTTCCGAGACCCATACTTATAATCTCAGGTTGGAAAATCCTCGTCGGGATGAAATAATTTTATCAAGAGCATGATTTAATTGATATTATTCGACAAGGTAATAACAATGCAATTTACTTCCGCCCAGGACTTCCTCGATCATGTTCAAGCCAAACTTGATGCGAATCTTTCATTTGCCAAGCCCGGCTTTTCCGCCGACACTGCAATCCTGGAAATTGAAGTTATTTTGGATGAGATGGAAATTGCCCGAAGCCTGTTTTCCTAAGAATATTTAAAACTATGATGAATACTGAAGCCGCCGCACGTTTTCGCCGATTGGGCACCATAACCATTTTTGCCGTTTATTTTGTGATTCTTGTCGGAGGGATCGTAAGGGCTTCCGGTGCGGGCATGGGCTGCCCCGACTGGCCGACCTGCTTCGGACAATGGGTGCCGCCTACCGATGAGTCGCAATTACCTGCCAATTATCATGAAATTTATGCCGGGCGCGGTTATCAGAACACCGAGTTCAACCCGGTCAAAACCTGGACCGAATACACCAATCGCCTGGTTGGAGTGACGATTGGATTCCTGATTTTTTTGACCGCCTGGTCGTCGCGCATCTATCTCAAAACGGACAAGACCATTTTTTATTTGGCGGTCAGCGTGTTTTTCCTGGTCGGTTTTCAAGGCTGGCTGGGTTCGTCGGTGGTGGCGAGCAACCTCAAGCCGTTGATGATCACCTTACATATGCTGCTGGCTTTGTTTATAGTCGCATTGCTTATTTATACGATTGCCCGTTCGCAACGGAATGTTATCGCAAAAATTGATATTCGGGCGCTGCCGGACAAATTTAAAACCGTGTTGATCGCGGCAATGGTCATGACCTTGCTGCAAGTGGCTATGGGAACCCAGGTCAGGGAAGCGGTCGATTTTATCTCTCATAATCATGCTTATATCGAGCGGCAATACTGGCGTGACGATTTCCCGGTCATTTTTTACATACATCGATCGTTCTCCTCGATTATTTTATTCACCAACCTTTGGCTGGCCTGGAAGATTGTCCGGTCTTTCGACAAGAAAAGCCTGTTGCGTCGTATCGGACTATTGTTGGCTGCGTTGGTGGTTACGGCGATTATTGCAGGCATCAGCCTGGATAGACTGGGCATGCCGCCGATCGCTCAGCCGATACACCTGCTGATGGCGAACCTCATTTTCGGCGCCCAGTTCTTTCTTTACACTTGCCTGAATTACGCCTCGGCGCCGTTGTCAAAAAACCAGTCTTAACGGACTTCGATATGCTTGCGGCCGTTTAGATGGGTATGCCTTGCGCGCAGCTCGTTACCGCTATGTAGGAATGACGCTATAGTTTCGTTTAACAGCCGTGTTGAATGTAAAATGGCGCAAATAAAAATAAAAACTCCGGTTACCAATGGCAACTCAAGAACTATCTGCAAATCTGCTTTTTTTTAGGGACTTCTTTAAACGTTTCTTACCAAACTCCCAAGCCGTTGCGCTGGCAATCATCCTGATTGTCAGTTTTGTGCTGATTTATTCGCTGTCAGGCTTGTTAATGCCTGTTTTTGTATCGATCGTGCTGGCCTATCTGTTGGAAGGCGTGGTGAGCAAGGCTGAAAGCATGAAGATAGCGCGCCTGCCGGCGGTGTATCTGGTATTTTCAGTGTTTATGGCCGGTTTGGTTTTTTTATTGTTTTACTTGATACCGATCGTTTCGCAACAGGCCGTCGAGCTTGTTCAGCAGGTCCCGGAGATCCTGAACAGGGCGCAAACCGGAATCATGCGCTTGCCGGAAATGTATCCGAAATTGATTTCAGAAAGCAAAGTTCAACAAATGATGTTTGCCGTACAGCGGGAGTTGCTAACTTACGGGCAAAATATATTGTCACATTCAGCGGCATCGGTTGTGGGTTTGGTCAGCGTCATGATTTATCTGTTCCTGGTGCCGATGATGGTCTTTTTCTTTTTAAAAGATAAGCAGATGTTGGTAGCCTGGTTTTTGCAGTTTATGCCTAGGGACAGGCATTTGACGGTGCGCGTTTGGGAAGAGATCGATGTCCAGATCGGCAATTATGTGCGCGGCAAATTCGGCGAGGTTTTTATTCTCTGGGCTGTCAGTTATGCGACTTACGCGACGATGGGCCTGAATTACGCGATGCTGCTGGCTGTTTTTATGGGCTTGCAGGTCATTATTCCTTACATTGGCGCAACGCTGGTTACGTTCCCTGTTTTGGGCGTCGCTTATTTTCAGTGGGGATTTGGCGGCGATGAATTTATGTACGTTGTCATTGCCTACTCGATTATCCAGATGCTCGACGGCGTTGTGCTGGTGCCGGTATTGTTTTCCGAGGCGGTTAATTTACACGCTGTTGCAATTATTATCGCCATTTTGTTTTTTGGCGGTTTGTGGGGTTTTTGGGGGGTATTTTTAGCTATTCCGTTAGCGACCGTGGTCAAGGCGGTGCTGACCGCCTGGCCGCGGCTCGGGGATAAAGGGCTGGATGCAAATTATTAAAAGAAGCGAAAACGACAATGAACAACATAGAATCCCCTGAGAACGAAGAATCGGCAAAAACGCTTACCACAGTCATTTACTCGCTGTACGCGGCGTCTTACTTTGTCGGTGTCACAGCCATCGTTGCAATCGTGATGAATTATGTCAAGAAGGACGACGTGGCAGGAGCATTCCTGGAGAGCCATTTTCGGTGGCAAATCAGAACCTTCTGGTTCGGGGTGCTGTGGGGTGTGCTGGGGACAATCACGATGGTGTTCATTGTCGGGTGGTTTGTGCTTGTCGCTAACGGTATTTGGGTTATTTACCGTATAGTGAAAGGCTGGTTGCGGCTGAATGACGGTAAGCCAATGTACACTGACTAAGGCATTCAAGAGGGATACGCCGATCGCCGTCTCTCGAATGTATGGATTGTTTCCAAGAAACTGAAGTTACTTCTGTTTGTTGTTTTTCACGGCCTTAGGTGCTTTTTTATCGGCGTTTTGTGGAGCTTCTGCTTTCGGCTCTGAAGCGGAGTTATCTTGTTTAACGGTCTCAACACAGGCCTGTAAAGCCGCATGGTCTTCAGCGGCTTGCACGCAGCTTAGATCTTTTTGATCAATTCTGATTCTTTCCAGAATGCTTGCTATATGGCGTTCTTTATCCGCTTGAAATGTCGCAGGATCAGTCTCTGCAACCGCTATTGCCGAAGTCATTGAGCTTGCGGTATAGACCGCTGCCGACAAGATTAATTTTGTAAAATTCATATTTTGGCCGCCAGAGATTGTAATCAAGTGGAATTGTCCAAAAAATTACGCTGCAAGAGTCTATATGTCAAACGATAATTTGCTTTCAGGATAAAAGTCAGAAAATCCGCCATCATCTATGCTGTTCGGAGATTTTCAATCTCGAGCCGGACAGGTTGGGCAACTACTTTTCGTTGCCCAACATTTTTATGACTTTGGCGGGACAGCACCCTTAAGCACAAAATTTCTTAGCTTTATCAAGAATTCCCTGTATATCCAGGCCGCATAGCGCCAGTAATTCCTCTCGGGTTCCTTGCTCGACAAAGCTGTCCGGCAGGCCGATATTCAGCACCGGCATCAGGATTTGTTGGGCTTGCAGGAAGTCATTGACGGCGCTGCCTGCGCCGCCGGCGAGTACGTTTTCTTCGACGGTGATCAGCACATCGTGGCTTTTGGCTAATTCAAGCACCAGTTGCTCATCGATAGGTTTGACGAAGCGCATGTTGACGACGGTGGCTCCCATCTGTTTGCCCGCTTCCATAGCCGGGGTTACCATGCTGCCCCAGGCCAGGAAGGCAATGCGGCTGCCTTGATGACGAACTTCGGCTTTGCCTATCGGCAATGCGGTCATGGTTTTGTCGACCGCAACGCCGGGGCCTTTGCCGCGCGGATAACGCACGGAGGCGGGGCCTTCATGCATAAAACCGGTGTAGAGCATTTGCCGGCATTCGTTCTCATCGGCTGGCGCCATGACCAGCATATTGGGAATGCAGCGCATGTAGGTGTAATCGAAACTGCCGGCATGGGTCGGGCCGTCGGGGCCGACTAGGCCTGCTCGATCCAGGGCGAACAATACGTCCAGGTTCTGGATCGCGACATCGTGAATCATCTGGTCGTAAGCCCGTTGCAGGAACGTCGAATAAATCGCCACGACGGGTTTAGCGCCTTGGCAAGCTTGTCCTGCGGCTAGCGTTACAGCGTGTTGTTCGGCAATCGCGACATCGAAATAACGCTTTGGGTAGCATTCTGAAAACTTGACCAGCCCGGAACCTTCGCGCATGGCCGGAGTAATGCCCAATAAGCGCTCGTCTTTTGCCGCCATATCGCAGAGCCATTCGCCGAATACTTCGGTGTAAGTCGGGTGCGGGGAGGGCGCGGATTTGGGCAGGCAATCTTTGCTGGGATCGAAAGCCGGTACGCCGTGATAAGCTAGCGGATCCTTTTCGGCAGGCGCATAACCCTTGCCTTTTTGGGTCACGATATGCAAAAAGCGCGGTCCGGTAATATGCTTCAGGTTTTCCAGGGTGGACACCAGCATGTCGATGTCATGTCCGTCGATCGGGCCGATATAGTTAAAGCCCAGCTCCTCAAACAGGGTACCCGGAACGACCATGCCCTTCATGTGTTCTTCGGTGCGCCGCGCCAGTTCCCAGACGCTGGGCATGCTGCTCAGGGCTTTTTTGCTGCCTTCGCGCATTGAAGAATAAAACTTGCTGGACAAGATTTTGGTCAGGTAATTGTTCATCGCGCCGACCGGCGGCGAGATCGACATATCATTATCGTTCAGGATCACCAGCAGGTTGGCGTCCAGGGCGCCGGCGTGGTTCATCGCCTCAAACGCCATGCCGCCGGTGATGCTGCCGTCGCCGATGATCGCGACCATTTTCTTGTCTTCGCCTTTTAACTCGGACGCAATCGCCATGCCCAAGGCCGCGCTGATCGAGGTGCTGGAATGGCCGACGCCGAATGCATCGTATTCGCTCTCCGCCCGATTAGGGAATGCAGATACCCCGTCCTTGGTACGAATGGTGGTCATCCGGTCTTTGCGTCCGGTCAGGATCTTGTGCGGGTAAGCCTGATGGCCGACGTCCCAAACCAGCTGATCGGACGGCGTATCGAACACGTAATGCAGGGCTATCGTTAATTCAACCGTACCCAAGCCGGCGGAAAAGTGACCGCCGGAAATGCTCACGGTATGGGTTAAATACTCGCGCAGTTCTTTTGCCAAAGGCTTAAGCTGGCTTTTCGACAGCTTGCGCAGATCGGCTGGGGTGTTGATGTCTTTGAGCAATGGGTAGTTATGTAATGTATTCATATTAATAAAGAGGTTCGCGATAGAACATCAGGATGAGGCCAATCTGGAACATGGCGGCAACAGAAATAAAACCGGCAATTTCCTTGCCCGGTCTGTCCAATTTTAACTCCAGCCAACGGCCGGTTGCCAAGATTAAGGAAAAAATTCCCATCATGGTATGGCCGACCTGGATAAGGAAAGCACTTTTAGGTTGAAAGCCGACATGCGAGTGGGTCAGCAGCATTAAGCCGCCAAAAGCCGCCAGCAACGGAAATACGAAAGGTAGTTTGCTGTCCGGGGTCTTGGTTATCCGGGCGCTCAGCTCCATAATGCCGAGTACAAACACCAGCAAGGTCGCAATCCGGTGCTGCAACACTTCGCCGTTATTAAAAGTGCTTTCCCAGAAGCCTATCGGACCTAAGGGCCAAGTTTCCGCATCGCTACGGAAAAACAGGAAGATGCCCAGTCCGACGAAGCCCAACGGCCAGTATTTTAACCGCTCAAATCCGGATTTGTTGACGTAGGACAGCATCGCAAAGAAGCTCATCACGGTCAGGAAAATGCCGGAAATGTTATGGTTGTAGTTAGACCATTCGGTTGCGGCCAGGGAAGGCACTTGGCCGACAATCGCAACGCGCCCGGCTTCACCTGCAATCAAATCGGTATGCGTTGGCGAGCTTGTTTGCGGGATTTGCGGGTTAAAAGTATTCAGGACTTCCTGCCAGCTCGCCGTCAATGTCGGAATGTCGATAGCCGGAGGCTGGGAAGCCAGACTGGCGGCGGTAAACAACAAGGTGACCAAAACAAAGGTTTCCGCTTCAATATAATAAGGAACGCGGTTGTTTAATGCGTGATGGTCGCCGGAAAAGCCGAATGCCAAGATGGCGGACCGATTTAACCAGGCAAATCCCAAAGCGATAGCCATTAAAGTGATTTTTACCATCAATAAATTGCCGTAGCCGGTACCGATCAGGCCGTTCCAGGTGTCGATGTATTGTAATGCAATAGGCAGACCTGAGATCAGGATCATCGCAACCGAGGCTATGCCGAAAGTGGAGAAACGCTTAAGCAATGCAGGCCATAATTCGGCCGGAACCTGTTTACTGCTGCGTAACAGCCAAATATTGACCAACTGAAAAACGCCGCCGATCCAGGCTGCTGCGGCCAGTTGATGGACGACCGTCAGCGACATCAAGATGAACTGGTTTTCAAAACGCCCGGCGCCATGCACCAGCCAAGCGCCGGAAATAATCATCGGCAAGGCTACGATGCTGGCGGTTATCCAGTGCCGTTTGGAAAAAGGATTTTTGCTGAGGTATTGATAACAGTAACCCGCCAAAAACACCGTCAGTACTGCGCGAACTAGGCCGCCTATGAATTGCGTAGTGCCGGCGAACTCAGGAAACGGCCATCGTTCAAGTACCGCGGCCATTAACCATATTTTAAGAATGATCTTGAAAATTTGAGCCGCAGCCAGCCAAAAACCGCCTTTGTACAATAGGGTAATGGTTCTTTGCAGCAATACCGCGTTATATCCATCGTTATTAGTCCATGGACGTAAAACAAAAAGTCCCCAAAACAGGCTGCCGATTGCCAGTGCGAAGCAAATCAGGTCAAATCCGCCTATGAGAGAATCAAGAAAATCAGCTATGCCGGCCATTGTAAAAAAAACCTATTGTGAAACGGAAAAATGGATGACGTCTTCAGTTAAATGACCATCGGCAGCAAAGACTTTGAACCTGAGCGCATAATCACCGGATCCCAACGCCGGAATATGAATAATAATTTGGCCTTGTTTGCTGCCGTTGGATACTTGCAGTAATTCGTGCTTATCGCCTTTACTGACCAGAAAAACCTGAGACAGTCCCAACTCGATCTTGGAGTTAAAACTAAGCTCCACTTTGTCCGGCCGGTTGGCGTGAATGGGCGTGATTTTTAATGAATAATCCGTGATAACCGCGTGGGCGAAGATCCCATGAGATTGGCTCAATGTTAACGATAATAAACACAGCGAAATGATTTTTTTCATGACTCTTTCCTACTTAGTTGCCTTTTTTGCCTTTCAGGGCATGACCGGCCAGATTTTTACCTAAATCCCAGATCGAGCCTGGGATTTGATGTGTGTCGGAAATGGCTTTATCAAATGAAGTAATAATAGTGTCACGGTCTTTTTGCGTTAAGTTTAACGGCGGCAACAGCTTGACCACGTTCATGCCGTGTCCTGCAACCTGCGTCAATATGTGGTGCTCCTTAAATAAAGGAATGGTGACCATTTGACAGAACAAGCCTTTGTTGGCCGCTTCCAACATCGCCCAGGCCGCCTTCAGTTTCAGGCTTTTGGGTGACTGGAATTCAATCGCAATCATCATGCCTTTGCCGCGCGCTTCTTTGAGGAACTCATATTTCCCGGTCATCGCGTTCAGGCTGTCGATGATGTCCGTGCCGACTTTCATGCTGTTTTCCACCAGCTTCTCGTCTTCCATCACACGCAACGTGGCAAGACCGGCTGCCATCGCCATATTGTTTTTGGAGAAGGTGGAACCGTGAACGATAGCGCGGTCCATGCGGTTAAAAACGCTATCCATGATTTTATGCGTCATCGCGACTGCGCCGACGGGGACAAAGCCGCCGGACAGGGCTTTAGCCATGCAGATCATATCCGGTTTAACGTTCCAGTGGTCGATCGCCCAGAATGCGCCGGTGCGGCCCAAGCCGGTCTGAACTTCATCGGCCACAAACAAAGTGCCGTATTTTTTACATAAGCGCTCGACTTCCGGTAAGTAATTGTCATCCGGCAGGTTGACGCCTTTGCCTTGAATCGGCTCGACCACAAAAGCGGCAACGTCTTTGTTGCTTAACGCTTTTTCCAATGCTTCAAGATCGTTAAATGGAACTGCGCTGCAAGCGGGCAGCAGGGGGCCGAAACCTTCACGGAAAATCTCTTCGCCGTTTAATGACAAAGCTCCCATCGTCAAGCCGTGATAGCCGTGCTCGCAAAAGACGATTTTTTCACGCTTGGTGGTGTAGCGGGCAAATTTGATCGCCGCTTCTACGGATTCGGTTCCAGAATTGCAGAAAAACATCTTGTCCAGATTATCCGGCGTAGTTTTTAGAATTTCCTTAGCCAGTAGGCCGCTGAGTATGGAGACATCCATTTGCACCAGATTGGGCAGTTCCAGCGTCAAGGTTTCTGTTAACGCGCTGATGACGGTCGGATGATTCCGGCCGATCGCAAACACGCCGAAGCCGCTTAGCAAGTCCAGATACTCCGTGCCTTCCTGGTCATAGAGATATTGACCGACAGCTCTTTTGTAATGGCGGTCATAGCCGATGGTTTTTAGCATTCTGACCATTTGATTATTGAGATGCTGTTCGTGCAGATCAAATTTATCAGTGCTATGTTGCGCAAAAAGTTCGGCGATACTGAATGACATTAGATACCTCAAAAAATTAAATTCTTTTGCCGCTGAAAGCTGGCAGGACTATTAAAGAACACATCACTGTGAAAGTAAGGCCTATGGCTAATACTAAGCCCATGCTGGCCATTCCCCGGTGAGCGGTGAAGGCCAAGCTGGAAAAGCTGCATAAGGTCGTTATGGAGCTGAAAATAATGCCTCGGGTGGTGCTGCTTTGCAGCAAATTTTCATCTTCACATTCACTGGAATGGTGCCTGTGCATGATAAGGATGCTGCTGTCGATGCCCATGCCCAACAGCAAGGGCAGGGCGATAATATTGGCGAAATTGAAAGGATTATCCAGCAGCACATTACTTGCGCTGGTCAGTAAAGCGGCAAGCAATAACGGCATGATAACCAGCAGGGTCTTTCTGACGTTTCTGTACATCAGCAATAATAACATCACAATGGCAATGAAAGCGCCGCTAAATGCTTTAACAAAAGCATTAACCACGATAACGCCCCCGGCCTGATTAAAAATCGGCAGGCCGGAAACGGTGTTATCAATAGCCTGCACTTGGCTGACAAATTCTTTTAGATTCTCCGGTACGTTTTGATCTTTTTCAGGCGTGATCAGGATTCTGTATAGGCCGGTGGAGCTGACCCAGTGCGATGTTATCTCCCGCGGCAGGTCGTCCATTCCAAACGGTACTGGGGTCAAGCTGGTTCGGAGGCGTTCGATGGTGAACGGCAGCAGGCCTAGAATGTTTTTTTCCAACTGTACATAACTGTCGGCAGGAATAGGCGTGCTGTCTGCCTGATTCACGAATGCGTCAACGCGCTGCTGCAATTGCTGCAAGGTTTGTTGCGGCGCATGAGGGGACTTTTCAACAATGGCTTTTTTCAGCGCTTCATTGAATTTAATCAATGCGGCTTGCTGGTTGTGGTTCGCGGTATTGAGAGTGCTGTCGAAGTTTTTAATTTGACCGCCCAGCATCAGATTCAAATCTTCAATAGTTGTCAGCTTATCGTCCTGGTCTTTGGCGACAAAACTCGCCAAGGTGATAGCTTCATGTACCGACGGCTGCTGTTCCAGTCGGGCGGTGATTTTGCCGGCGTCTTCAAGGTTGTTTGCCAGCGCGGTCAGCGCGAAGGGGGATTCGGTTTTTGATTTCAGCAGTTCTTTAATGGTCACGACCGATTCGCTGTTTGGATCTCTCAGGTTGATAGGGTCGTAATCAAAGGTGAAATCGGCCAATACGAAACAGGCGCCGATGCCCAGCAATATGGATACGATTTTGATACCGGTCGAAAAGCGGAACGGAAACGTGATGATAAAGGCCGGGGTTAACGGCGAACGTATCGGTTTTACATTATTGACCGGAAAAACGCAGAATATGGCCGGTAACACGGTCAGCGAAATAATCAGGCCGATAAAGATCCCGCCGCCTGAAATAACGCCTAACTCGGATACGCCGGCATAATCGGTCGGGATGAACGCAAAAAAACCGATCGCAGTGGCCAGGGCGCATAAAAACAAGGAAGAGCCGACATCGCGGATGCTGATCAGGATGGCTTCGCTGTTTGACAGACCGTCCGCCTTGCCTTCTCGGTAATGCAGGCAGATATGGATCGCGTAATCGACCCCCAGTCCGATATATAAACTGGCGAAGGTGATGGAAATGACATTTAAATGCCCGACGGTGACGGCGGCGAATCCGGCGGTGAATATCAAGCCCATGACCAGAACGACATAGGTCGTAACCAGTAATCTTATTGAACGCAAACCTATCCATTGGACTGCGCAGACTAAAATCAGCGACAACATGCCGGAGAAAGCCGCGCCTTTGGTCACGCTTTCAAGTTCTTCGTGTTCCAGGGCGGTTTCGCCGGTTATGCGGATGCTGAGCGACGGATTTTCGGCCATGATGCCGTGACTGATTTCACGCGCTGCCGAGAGCGCGACATCGGCGGGCAGCATTTCATTAAAATGCATTTTAGGCTTGGCGATGACGATGGTCCGGTTAAATTTTGTTTGCGCGCCTGCATCCTTGTAATCGTCGGTATTCGGCTTGTTTTCAGCCAGTATGTTTTGCCAGGACACATAGTGCGACTTGCCGTTTAACTGGTTTTTCAGAATATCGTCGATAGCGACGAGTATCGGATTCAAGTCCATAGGCAAGGCGTTGTCATGCCGGTTAAGCGCTTGACCGATAATGCCGAACAGGCCTTCAAGGTGATAATTCTGAGCAAGGTGGCCGATGAAAGGCTGGGCGTCGGTGAGTTTTTTAGCCAGTTTATCCAGATCGTTTTGATTGAGATAGAGCAGGGCTTGTTGCCTGAAAAAAGCATTGTCCGTGGGGATGTAGGCGGAATCAAAGCGATCGTTTGCTCTATTTAATTGCTCGGCGAGCTTGGCGGCGGCTTGAGCCGTTTCTTCCGGCGTTTCGGCCTGAACCACAAAAATAATGGTATTGGCATCCTCGGGGAATGCCTGATTCAAATGCGCCTGGTTCTGCTGGAAAGGCAAGTCGGGGGACAGCATTTCAGCGGTGTTGGTGTTAATTTCCAGGTTTTTAAGGGTGTAAACGAACGTGGCGCCGCAGAGCAATAGCGACAACAATAACAGCGTCCAAGGGCAGCGCATGATTTGCCGTTCGCACCAGCCAATAAGGGTGTTGAAAAAGGATGACATGCTGTTTATTGCTCGTGGCTGGCTAATGCGGTCAAATGATGGAGCTGTTTGGCAATCAATTTTAACGTGTTTTTGGCGGCATTAAAATGTCGGCCCAGTTTTATAAGTCCCGGTAATTCGGAAGGGTTGAGCACGATAAACAATAACAATTTACGCAAAACAATGTCGCCGTGATCATTAAGCGAATGATTGATGGCTTTGGGCAAATCCATGTGAGCAGGATCGGCGATGGCGCGGATCGCTAAAAAAGGCAGGTTGTTTTTCCGGGCGACTTTGGCTATGGCGATGCTCTCCATGTCCAATGCGATTGCCCCGGTATGTGCGTATAGGTGCTTTTTTTGCCTGCCGGTTGCTACGATGCCTTTGCTTTCGGCTAAACTGCCGGTGTGGACCGGTAGATGGGATGACAGCAAGTTATGGGTATGGCTGTGCCATTCAGCGTGAATGCTGATCTCAAGCAACTCGATATCTATCAGCGTATCGGTCAGGACCAGATCGCCAGGTTTTAGTGTTTCGCAGAGGGCGGCCGCGCAACCCCAGCTGATCAGTTTGGTGACGCCTTGTGCAATCAATAACTCAGATGCCGCGCGGGCATTGTCCGGGCCAGCGCCGGCATAGACGAGGACGATTGCGTCGGTAATAAAAACACAGCACCCTTTATCAATTTTTTTTGAGGTCAGGGTGCTGAGTTCTTCCGGCAAAGCTACAACAATGCCGGTGATCACTTTCTGAGGAGCTCGTTACGGTAGCGAGCCAGCGCCCATAGCGGGAAGAACTTGTCGTAACCGTGGTATTTGAGGTAGAAAACCTTGGGGAAGCCAGGAGCGGTAAAGCATTCATCGTTCCATACGCCATCCGCTTTCTGGTTGCGCAGGATGAAATCGATACCCGCTTTCACTTCGGGACTGTGAGCCTCACCGGCCGCCATCAATGCCAAAACGGCCCAGGCTGTTTGGAATGCGGTGCTGAAATGATATTTTCCGCTATGGCTTACATCGTGGTAGCTGTAGTTGTCTTCGCCCCAGCCGCCATCGCCGCGTTGTACGCTTTTCAGCCATGCTGCGGCTTTGGTGTACATCGGGTCGGTTTTAGGCAGGCTGGTTTGCTCAAGGCCAAGCAGTGCCGACCAAGTGCCGTAGATATAGTTAGTACCCCAGCGGCCGAACCATGAACCGTCAGCTTCCTGTTCGCTACGGATGTATTCGATAGTGCGTTCTAACGCAGGCAAATATTCGGCGTGATCCTGAGCCACTCTGGCCATCAGCATCGCGCAACGCGCGCTGACATCGATTGTAGGGGGGTCTAATAACGCCCCGTGATCCGCAAAAGGAATTTCATTCAAATAATAGTAAGTATTATCGACATCGAACGCGCCGTAACCGCCATTTTTGGATTGCATGCCGACTATCCAGCGGGTTGCCCGGTGTATCGATTCGTCCAGGTTGGGCACGTTCGATTCCGCCATCGCAAACGCAACAACCGCAGTGTCGTCGACATCGGGATAATGCGGGTTTTCAAATTGAAACGCCCAGCCGCCGCCTGCCAAATCTGGTTTGGAAATACGCCAGTCGCCGGGCTCGTCAGATAGCTGTTTGCTTTTAAGCCAGTCGTAAGCGCGAGTCAGGTTTTGGCTGTTGCCCGCCTTGTCGGCTTCCTGTAAGGCCAGTGCGGCCAGCGCCGTATCCCAAACCGGGGACAAGCAAGGTTGGCAGTAGGCGTCATGCTCATTGACGACCAGTAATTTGTCTATGGCTTTGCGCGCGGTGACGACATGTTCATGATCTTTAGGCATGCCTAGCAACAGCATGGCTTCATAAGCGTTGACCATCGCCGGAAAAATTCCGCCCAGGCCGTCTTCGCCGTTCAGGCGTTCAATAAACCAGTCTTTGGCCTTTTGAATCGCCAATTCATGCGCTTTTTTCGGGATTAACGGACGCGTTACCCGGCCCAGTTTGTCCAGGCCCAGGAAAAGTTTATTTAACAGAGTTCTTTCAGGGAAATAGTGTTTTTCTTCATCGGGGTGAGTGACGAAAAGCTCCAGCACATTGATGTTGTTGGGGTTCTTTGCTGTCGCTTTTAAAGTGCAAAGAATAAACAGCGGCACCATAACGGTTCTTGACCAGTAAGCTACTTTGTCCAGATGGAACGGAAACCAGCTGGGGAACAGCATGATTTCGACAGGAATATACGGAACACCGCGCCAAGGCAATTGCTCGAAGGTCGCCAGCGCAATACGGGTAAAGACGTTGGCTTTTGCCGCTCCGCCCTGGCTGAGGATATAGCTTCTTAAACGGACCATATGCGGCGCGTCGATAGCATCGCCGGTCATTTTTAACGCGTAATAAACTTTAACGCTGCAACTGATGTCGCCGGGGCCGCCGGTAAACAGCGGGTAGCTGCCGTCTTCGGATTGGCGTGATCTTAAGTAGTTGGCTATTTTGGCCTGCAGCAGCTCATCAATTTCACCCAGATAGTGCATCATCATGATGTATTCGGATGGAATCGTGCAGTCGGCTTCCAGTTCGAATACCCAATAACCGTCTTTGTCCTGCAGGCTTAATAATTTATCCTGCGCTTTGTTAATGGCTCGATTGAGATCCAATGAATAATTATTAACAGTGCTCGATGAACTCGAAATGTGGCTGCCGGTATTTATTTCTGAATTGGTTTCATTAAACATAAGTTACGTCCTTAAAGTTTTATCTTGGCTTTTGAGGATGGTGTTGAATATGTCCAGTCGGGCGTTTTGAGTTCACGACTTGTCAGGTTGAAAAGTAAGGTCAACATGGTGTTGCTACGTCCTGTTAATCGGGTCGCTAAAATAGTCGCTTTAACGCTGTTGCGGGTGATTTTGACTTGATCGGAATCGGTAAAATCCAGGTTTTGCTTGATTTTCTTCAAGGTTAAAACAGCCATACCCAATGCCCAAAGACAGAAGTTGCGGAGACCGGTCTCATGGCAGGGCAACAACAGCGTGTATTTCAGCGCGTTATGCAAATGGCCGTGAGCAATGCCGATTAAGTGTTCCAAGCCCTTTCTGAAGCTTTCGTCATTAGTTTCCGGTGTCAGCTTTTTAAGGTCAAACCCCGTTTCGGTGAAAATATCCTGAGGTAACCAGCAAACGCCGCGTCCTGCATCGTCCCAAATATCCTTTAATATGTTGGTCATTTGCAGACCTTGGCCGAAGGACACCGAAAGGGTAAGCAATTCCTCTTTGTGTTGTGCAATTTCCGGTGAGTAATGGCAAAAAAGCTTGGCCAGCATTTCACCGACGCAACCGGCAACGTAATAGCAATACCTGTCCATGTCGGCGAGTGTTTCAAGGCCGCCATGCAGATCCTGGGCTTGGAAGATCGGCATGCCTTCAGCCATGGTTTCTACACAGGTGGCCAGCGCCTCGATTTGATCGGGGTCAAATTTGTGGGTGATTTGGATAACTCGCGGCAATACATGAATTAAGGTGTGCTCCGCGGGAATCGTCTGAGCGGACAGCAATGGTGCAAGTTCCACGGCAAACGGCTCTGAATTGATGCCGGTTTTTACGATCTGAATAAACTCGGAGCAAAAATATTTTTTTTGTTCGGGGGACAGGGAGACTTCGTCTTCTATGGTGTCGACAATACGGCATAACAAATAAGCGTTGGCGACTGCACCGTATAACTTTTCCGGCAATTGGGGAATGGTCAGCGCAAATGTTCTGGAGACACCCTCAAGTAAGAGAGCTTGAAATTCATCGTCAGAACATTGGCTGAGCGATTTTGGGTTATCCAGAGATATTTGAGTTTCACTCATGATATTTTTAATGCCGGCCTACAAGTTTAATTTAGGGTAATTGCAGGCAATAATAGACTGTTTGTTGGTATTTTGCAAAGCAATGTTGTTTTGTTGCAAATATGATAACCCTGTAGTCGTTGAAAATTGTTTTTTATAGTTAAAAACAATTCGTTATATGATTTTTTGTCATATTTATGTTGATGGCAATAAGTGGCGCTCTACGTCGATATTTGCACATGCACACTATAAAACTGGAGTCGTCAGTTAAAAGATAGTATTCTAGTCAACAATAGATAAGCGATTGTATTATATAACAGGCTTGTCAATATGCCTTGATTTCTGCCGTTCAAAAGTAGTAGGTAGTTGTATTTTGGTGAATATTGTCGGCTTGTTGCTTTATTGGTACAGGTTTGTCGTTTCGCAGTGTGTGGTTTCAGGGCGTTTATATTTATATGTGCGCCATTAAGTTTATCGAAGTTTTTTGGAGGGTTTGCTCGTGGGAGTTCCTTTACGTCAGCAGTTAACTGTAGGCAGTTATTTGATTAAGCAAAAGTTGAAAGGGGTTAAAAAATATCCTTTGGTACTGATGCTTGAGCCGTTGTTTCGTTGCAATTTGGCCTGTGCAGGCTGTGGTAAAATCGATTACCCTGATGATATTCTCGATAAGCGTCTTTCATTTGAAGAATGCATGCAGGCTGTAGACGAGTGCGATGCGCCAATGGTGTCTATTCCGGGCGGGGAGCCGCTTATCCATAAAGAAATGCCGCAAATCGTTGAGGGTATTATTGCGCGGAAGAAATTCGTTTACCTGTGTACCAATGCGCTCTTGTTGAAAAAGAGAATTGACGATTATAAGCCGTCTCCTTATTTGACATTTTCAATCCATTTGGATGGGATGCAAGAGCGGCATGATACATCCGTTTGTCAGGAAGGCGTTTTTGAGCGCGCCGTTGAAGCCATAAAATTGGCTCTGGACAAAGGCTTTAGGGTCACCGTAAATTGCACCCTGTTTCAAGGCGAAAGCTCCCAAGAAGTTGCCGATTTCCTGGATTATGCGATGGAGCTGGGCGTAGAGGGCATCACCATTGCCCCCGGCTTCAGTTATGAACATGCTCCCCAGCAGGATGTATTTATTAAAGGTAGCGACGTCAAGGACTTATTCCGCGGCATTTTTAAAATCGGTAAAAACCGCAAATGGAAATTAAACCATTCGACGCTATATTTGGATTTTCTGGCCGGTAATCAAAATTACGATTGTACGCCTTGGGGAAATCCAACCCGTAACGTGTTCGGCTGGCAAAAACCTTGCTATTTATTAGCTGATGAAGGTTATGTGTCGAGTTTTCAGGAGCTTCTGGATACCACGCCTTGGGACAAATACGGCACGGTCAATAATCCAAAATGCGCGAGTTGCATGGCGCATTGCGGTTATGAGGCGACAGCTGTTGAAGATATGTTGGCGCATCCGGTGAAGGCATTGCTCACATCTCTTAGAGGACCAAAAACCGAGGGTGAGATGGTGCCTGAGGCTACGCCTGAGTATGCAAAAGAAAAATTGTCGTCAACTATCGCAGGCATTCCTGTCAGAGTAGAGATTGTCGATTAAAATTTACTTAGGCTAAAGGCTAAAGGCTAAAGGCTAAAGGCTAAAGGCTAAAGGCTAAAGGGAGCCGGTTTTTCACCTTTTGCCTGATTCAAATACATATTGGTGTTTCGAGGTTTTTTGATTATGGTTTTCAAAAGTGTGAGGTTAGCTATTGCATTTGCGTTCTTTTTATTTGGGACAACGAGCGCTTTTGCTATGGACGAAGGTGCGGCAACCGCAAAGCAAGTAGTAGAGAAATTTCAGGCCGACCTGATCAATGTGATGAAGGAAGGCAAAAAATTAGGTTATGCCGGAAGGTATGAAAAACTAAAAGATCCTATTTCCAACAGTCACGAACTGAATAAAATCGCCCGCATTGTTGTCGGTAAGGAATGGGAGAAATTATCCGAGGAGCAACAACAAAAGCTGGTCGACGTATTCAGCCGATTAAGTATCGCTTCTTATGCGCACAACTTTAAAGATTATTCGGGTGAATCATTTGTATTCGATTCGGAAGAAGAAACGACAAGAGGCGGCGTTGTTTTGCATTCTCATCTGGTTATTCCTGGCGACAAGCCGGTTAAATTCGATTACATGTTAAAGGAAAAGGGCAGCAGCTGGCGGATTATCAATATTATCGCCAATGGTGTGAGCGATTTGGCGTTGAAAAGATCGGAATACACCACCATCTTACAGCGCGAAGGTTTTGATGCTTTAATGGCCAAGATTAACGAAAAAATTGATAATTATTCAAAACAGTAGGTTTTATGCCAATGAACAGACCATGCAATGGCAAACGCAGCATTAAAATGCGGCACACATTTTCAAGCATACTGATTGGGGCCAGCATCGCGTTGGGCGGCTGTGCGACAACAGAAGTCGTTGACCAGCCAACCGTAGCGAACAAGACTGATCCTTATGAGAACTTCAACAGGAAAATGTTTGTTTTTAATGATCACGTTGATAATTATGTAGCTGAGCCTATTTCAAATGCCTATAAATGGATAACCCCGCAATTTATGCAAACGGGTGTGTTCAACTTCTTTAATAACCTGAAGAATGTCAATGTGGTAATCAATGATGTCTTACAGGCTAAATTTTCGCAAAGCGCTGAAGATACCGGGCGGCTTGCGATCAACACCACAGTAGGTTTGGGTGGCCTGTTTGATGTGGCTAAACATGTGGGACTGGAACAAAATGAAGAGGATTTTGATCAGACTTTAGCGGTATGGGGTGTGCCTCAAGGCTCTTATTTGGTGTTGCCTTTTTTAGGCCCGTCAACGTCTCGCGGTATCCCGGGGGCGGTATTTGATACGGCGGCAAATCCTTCCAGTTATGTAGGTTTGCCGGTGCAATTGGTCTCTATGTTGAATGCGCGAGCCAGTGCGGAAGGCGCATTGAAATTCATCGATGAAGCCGCGTTAGACCCTTATGTATTTACGCGCGAATCCTTCTTGCAATGGCGTAATAACCTGGCGACGGACGGAAAGGCTGAGGCGTATTCGGATGTAGACGGTTTTGAAGACGAGTTGGGCGGCGACAAAGGCGAAGCTTCGGGGAAAAAATCGTCTGGCGATGCAGTCTCAAGTAACGAGCCGGGTTTTGCTCTGCGTCTGGACCCGGAGACTAAGCGGTTTGAGCAAGTCTCACAGTCATTTAGCAGCGTCGCCCAATCGTTTGACGATACCGCCAAGTCGTTTGAAGAGGCCGCCACCAAAGTAGATAACTTTAGAAAATCAAAAAAGCGTAGGTAAAAACCGCGAGCGGTATAAGGCGAAAGGCAAAGAAGAGCGGGAGTTTGTTTTTTCGCTTTGCGCCTTTCGTCTTAATAAGGTAATAAAGAATCGATTTCGCAATCCATTAGTTTTTCTTTTCCGGCCATAAAATCCAGCACCTCACAAAATCGGCTCTTCTGCCGTTGCAGTCTTTATTCGAATAATTCACCGCCCGCTTTGGCCTGCCGGTAAAATCTTCCATTAATAAAATACGGTCACTTGCCAAAGGGCGCATACTTGGGTCCAGGTCCAGGCCGAGAACGTTTTCAATGCACGAGGTAGTCTAGTTTAATGGTGAATATCAGTCGGTTCCTTCGTTTTCTTATTGTTGATCCGGTAAACTTAAGTTTTAAAGGCAAGCTCCTTGCTGTTGCTTCCGGTTTCAGCGCCATATTGATTATGGCTTTGCTTACGCAGAAATTAAGCATGGGCTTGGCTCAGCCCGTTATCGTTGCCTCGATGGGCGCTTCTGCGATTATTCTGTTTATTATGCCGCACAGTCCGTTGGCGCAACCTTGGCCGTTTTTTGGCGGGCAATTGGTTTCCGCTATTATCGGCGTCGCATGCGCCCAGTGGATTGCCGATACGGCAACAGCCTCGGCATGTGCCGTTGGCGGCAGCATTTTTGCGATGCTGTTGCTGCGTTGCCTGCATCCTCCCGGTGCTGCGACCGCGATTGCACCGATTCTGTTCGATACTTCTTTGGGTTACGGTTTTGTCCTAATGCCGGTGGGCTTGAATGCGCTGATCCTGTTGGCGATGGCGATAGTCATTAATCGCTGGGTGTTGCGGCATCAATATCCAACAGTTCCCGGTGCGGATGCTATTGATAAATCTACCCAGCAAACCGGTATTTCGGACCAGGATTTGACGCTGGCGCTGGAAAGCATGGACATGTTCATGGATGTTTCGTCGGGAGACCTGCGCAAACTGCTTGCCGACGCAGAGGCGCGAAGCTTTAAGCGCTTTAAGGGCTGCATTACCTGTGCGGACATTATGCTCAGGGATGTGCCGGCCGTCGAATACGGGACGGAAGTCGAGGAAGCCTGGAATATCATGCATAAGCAAAAACTCAAGGCGATGCCGGTTATTGACAGGGCCAGGCGGGTGATTGGCATTATCACCTGGAATGATTTCTTTAAGTTTATTGACCTGAGACCTTATGACAGGTTTCAGGATAAATTCCGGGCATTTATACGGCGTACCCCGGATATATCGACCGATAAACCGGAGTCGGTCGGTCACATGATGAGCAGGTCGGTTGTCGTGCTGCCTGAATGCACCCATATCGCCGACCTTGTTTCATTGATGTCTACCCAAGGCTATCGGCAGATTCCGATAGTCAACGGTGAAAATCGCTTGGTAGGCATGGTTTATCAGGCCAATTTAATCGCCGCGCTTTATGATGAACAATTGGCTGCGGTGGTCAGTCAGGGATAGCGGGGACCTCGTTTCGATGACTGAAGATGCGCCGTGTTGCTGATTTTTCCGGTCGGGATAAAAGTTAAGTACAATACTCAGTACCTCTACAAAGGCAGATTTCTTAGTTTCCGGCGTTTATTTTGATTATTAGAATTTCCCTGTTGTTGGTTCTGGCTTCATTACCGGTGTTTTTATTGGTAGAGCTGTTGTCGTGGTTGGCCGTGTCCGGCTTGCCGGGTGCATTAACCATGCTGGGAGCTGCGATGCTGTTAAGCGCGTTTACGGTGTTGATAATCGCCGGGTTATTAGGTGTTGTTAAAATAACCGTCCTCTCTGTTGTGGATTATTTTTCGGCCAAACAGCGGGTACAGCGTCGGCTATGGTTTAGGCAGGCCAGACAAGATCAGGTTAAGCGCTTGTTTTATTTCAAAACAAAACAAATAAAGTATTTTAATGAACTCAGCAGAAAACGCCTGTTAAAGCTTAACAACCGCAAGCACATCCGGTTGTTGTCCAAAGCCATCGACAAGGATCTGTTGTCGAATAAAACCAAATTGCCGGAAACGACTTACCGGCAACTGCAACAAGACAATGTCCGCCATCGCAACCGGCAGGACATCGAGGCATTGTTAAAATTGCAGCAACAAATATCCGACCTTGTTTAGCCTATGACTCTTGTAAAAAACTGGGTTTTAAATGCGGTTAGTCTGCTTCATTCGGTTAAAGATAAAAACCTGAAATGGCGGCTGGCTAATCAGGGCGACCAGACCAAGCTCAAGCATGCCCGCGTCCTGGCCGAAAAAGCCCTGGAAGCCGAATTAAAAAAGAAAAGCGTACAGCTGGAGCACGATATAAGTTTGCTGAAGACCAAACATGACGCCGAACTGTCGATGTTCAGGACCAAGTGCAAGCAGGATGTTAAGGATTATAAACAGTACCTGGCGGCGCTGGATCAGCTCAAATCTTCAATTCAGGCCAGCTATACCCATCTGCCTGAGGCGGTCGCCTTCACCATTCATCATCATGCGAAATATTTGCTGAATAAAATGTGGGAAGCGGAGGATTTTGAACAGAAAATGCAGCACGAGATGCAGCTAATCCGGTTTATGACGACCGTCCATGAAGATGCGCGCTTGCATCTGGAAGGTGAGACTACGGAAAATCTGCCGGAAAGGACGCTGAATTTGATTCAGCGGCAATAATTAAATTTGAATGATCAACCACGAAGACACGAAGTTCACGAAGAAAAGCTTAAGATAAAAACTTTGTGTCTCGGCAATTGCTCCTGCATTGCTCTACCTCCCGCATCCGTGCGGTCGTTCGTGGTGAACAATTGCCAGTTTTTAAGCCAGCTTAGCCTTTAAGAAATCAATAACCTCCGCAAACGGGATTTCCTCGTTTGTCTCGGCCGTTCTGGCCTTGTATTCAACCGTGCCGGAATCGAGGCCGCGATCGCCTACCACGATGCAGTGCGGGATGCCGATCAGTTCCATGTCGGAAAACATAAAACCGGCGCGGACTTTTCGGTCATCGAACAATACATCGATTCCGGCAGCCAGCAAGTCTTGGTACAACTTCTCCGAGGCTTCTTTCAGGCGCTCGGACTTGTGCATGTTCATCGGGCAGAGCGCCACCTGGAAAGGCGCAAGATTGGCCGGCCAGACGATGCCTTTATCGTCATGGTTCTGCTCGATCGCGGCTGCGACCACGCGGGAAATGCCGATGCCGTAACAGCCCATAGTCATAATCTGGTTTTTGCCGCCTTCGTTGATGACGCCGGCTTTCATCGCCTCGCTGTATTTGGTGCCCAGCTGGAAGATGTGGCCGACTTCGATACCGCGAGCCAGCGTGATTTGGCCTTTGCCGTCGGGGCTGGGGTCGCCTTCGACCACCATGCGAAGATCGGCAATGTGGTCCGGTACAGGCAAATCGCGTTCCCAGTTAACGCCTTTATAATGCTTGCCGTCCTGATTCGCGCCGCAAACGAAATCGGACATCAAGGTCACGCTACGGTCGGCGATGATCTTGATGTTCAAGCCTATTGGGCCGATAGAGCCGGGTTTGCAGTTGCAGGCGCTGAAGACTTGCTCGTCGCCGGCGAATTCAAGCGGCGAGGCGATGCCGTCGATTTTTATCGCTTTAATCTCATTAAGGTTATGGTCGCCTCTTAACAGCAGCGCAACCAACGTGTCTTCTTCGCCCTTAACGATCAGAGTCTTAAGGCATTGCGTGGCGGGGATGTTTAAAAAACCGCAGACTTCTTCGATGCTGTGCTGGTTGGGCGTGTCAACCAGCGTCAACGCTTCGGTAGCTGCGCCGCGAGAACCTGCGGGCATCACCGCTTCGGCTTTTTCAACATTGGCCGCATAGCCGCTGCCAGTTGAGAACGCAATCGCATCTTCGCCGGAATCGGCCAATACATGGAATTCATGCGATACCGCACCGCCGATAGAGCCGGAATCGGCGACTACCGCGCGAAACTTTAGACCTAAGTGATTAAAGATGTTGGTATAAGCCTGATGCATCGCATCGTAAGTGAGTTGCAACGATTCATGATCCAAATGAAAGGAATAGGCGTCTTTCATGATAAACTCGCGCGAACGCATCACACCGAAACGCGGACGGATTTCGTCGCGGAATTTGGATTGGATTTGATAATAAGTGATCGGCAGCTGCTTGTAGCTTTTGATCTCGTTGCGCGCCAGATCGGTAATGATTTCTTCGTGAGTGGGCCCTAAGCAAAAATCGCGGTCATGACGGTCTTTTAACCGCGCCAGTTCCGGGCCGTATTGTTCCCAGCGTCCGGTTTCCTGCCACAGTTCGGCCGGTTGCAGGCCGGGCATCAACACTTCCAGCGCGCCGGTTTTTTCCATTTCTTCGCGGGTGATTTTTTCGACCTTGCGCATGACCCTCAGTCCCAAGGGCAACCAAGTGTAAAGACCGGCGGCCAGTTTGCGGATCAGGCCGGCGCGGATCATCAGTTGGTGGCTGGCTATTTCGGCATCAGCAGGCGTTTCTTTAACGGTATTGAGCGGGAATTGAGTAGTGCGCATTATGTTTTAAGGAGCTGGACAATGAAAAACCGCTATTTTACCGATTTAATGCCGGTTTAGTCATCCCGTTATCGTAATCAATTCAGGCGGCCGGTTTGTTGCCGATATTATTATCGGCATTTATTTACAGTATGGGGGCTTTAACGCGCCATTCTTGTCAGACAATTTGACGTGAGGTTGTCAATCGCTCACGAAAATGAAGGTTTTTTGCTTTTGGAAAAATATTGATTCATCAAGTTGGTTTATTGTTTCCGCGCTACGTGTTATTTTTCATAAAAAATTTTTAGGCTTACTAAGATTATGGTTAAAGGTTTACCTTTGGAATACGCAGCGGATATTTTAATTGTCGATGATACATTGGCGAATTTGCAGCTATTATCGACGCTTTTGAAAGAAGAAGGCTATAAAGTACGCCCCGCCAGCAACGGCGCTATGGCCCTGCAAGCGGTTGCGGCAAAAAAGCCGGACTTGATCCTGCTGGATATTAAAATGCCTGAAATGAGCGGTTATGAGGTCTGCGCGGCGTTAAAAAACAATCCTGAAACCAAGAATATTCCTGTGCTATTTATCAGCGCCTTAAATGATGTTGCCGATAAAATCCAGGCCTTTAATGTGGGCGCTCTCGATTACATTAATAAACCTTTTCAATTTGAAGAAGTAAAAGCCCGGGTCGCCACCCATTTGCGTTTAAAAGCCTATGAAGACGACATGGAAGCGCAAATAGTGCTGGGCATCCGTGAAATCGAGGGCTTGAATCAGGAAATCATCGATACCCAGCAAGAACTTATTTTTACGATGGGGCAGGTTTGCGAAACCCGTTCGCACGAAACGGGGCAGCATGTAAAACGTGTCGCCGAATATTCGTATTTATTGGCAAAATTATACGGTTTTGAACAGTTAGACCTGATGAAACAGGCGGCTTCCATGCACGACATCGGTAAAGTCGCTATTCCCGACAGCATTTTGAATAAGCCGGGAGCGTTGACCGACGAAGAATGGGCGACCATGAAAACGCACAGCCATTTGGGTTATCAGATGCTCAGTGTGTCGCAACGCCCCCTATTTAAACTGGCCGCGACGATTACGCTGGAACATCATGAAAAATGGGACGGTACCGGCTATCCCTATGGCATTAAAGGCGAAGAAATCAGCGTGGCCGGGCGCATTACCGCGGTCGCCGATGTGTTCGACGCACTGGGGGCTATGCGCTGTTATAAGCCGTCGAAGAGTTTGGAAGAGATTTTAGAGATTTTTCAACAAGAACGCGGCCGGCATTTTGACCCTGATATGGTTACGCTGTTTTTTGACCATTTGGATGACTTTATCGTTATCCGAAACAAATATACGACAGCTGAATAGCCGAGCAAAATGCCCATACTATCCGTTGCCTTAAACCATCAACACATCGCCGATATTCCCTTTACATCCTCTGCCAACGTATTCAAATTGTTGGCGATGTCTGAACATACACGGGTACGGTCAGCGTGTCAGGGCAAGGGTACATGCGGCCTGTGTCTGGTGCGTATCGACCAGGGCCGGACCGGCGAGCTGACACAGTATGAACATCGGCGGCTTAGCGCCGGCCAGATCGCTCAAGGCATCCGTCTGGCCTGTCAAATCAGGTTGTTTGACCACGCAAGCGTTACCCTGATTAATCCGCTGGCTATCGATGCGTTGGATAACTTGACCGTGCATTCGCCACTGGCGGCTAATGCCCGGTATGCTGCGGCAGTCGATTTGGGGTCAACGCAGTTGCGAATCAGCCTATGGGATAGCGTCCATCGACGCCGTATTGCAGGCTATTGCGGATTTAATCCGCAAGCTTATTACGGCACGGACATACTCAACCGCTTGAACGCCGCTGCGACGGATAAGGCCGCAGGGACGGCGATGAGCGAGCTGATACAGGACACGGTGGAGAGTGTGCTCACGGAGTGGGCAGACACTAATCAATTGAGCATTACCGAAATCTTGCTGGTCGGCAATACCGCGATGTTGGTGTTGTTGGCGAACAAGCATGTTGAGCAATTATTACAGCCGGCGTACTGGACGCAAGCCATCGATTGCTCCTTAGATTTTTCGACATTGGGGCAAACGCAAATTCCTATTTCCGTCGTTCAGCCCGTAGCGGGTTTTGTCGGTTCCGATCTGTTAGTTGGCTTATTGGCTGTGGGTTTAGCGCAGAGTGAGGGGAGTGCGTTGTTTGTTGATTTTGGCACCAACACCGAGATGGCTTTATGGCATCGGAACAAATTATGGATCACGTCAGTTCCCGGCGGCCCCGCGTTTGAAGGTTGCGGCATTAGCTGCGGCGTTGCCGCCGAGCAGGGCGCGATTAGTCATGTTAATTATGACGCCGCGACAGGCGAGTTTCGCGGTGAATTAATCGGTACAGTAAACGATACCAGCGAGATTAAAGGATTATGCGGTTCGGGCTTATGCGATGTGATGGCATGCCTGCTGGCATCGGGACAACTGAAAAAAAACGGCCGCTTTGTTCAGGCGGATTCGGAATTGGAAATCGAGTTAGTCAATCTGAATTATCGTGTTACTGTTAAAAAACAGGATATTGATATTTTTCAGCGCGCCAAAGCGGCCACAGGAGCCGGTATCAGTAAACTGATTGGCATCGCAGGTGCGACATCGGCGGATTTAACCCGGTTATGCATTGCGGGGTCTTTTGGGCGGTTTTTAAATATTCCACAGGCTCAAGCCATAGGTTTATTGCCCGATTGCGCGCCTGAAAGAGTCGAATTGTGCGGCAATACGGCGTTAATGGGATGCGAGCAATTGCTTTCAAGTTCTAATCGGGATGAGCAGTTAAATGAATTGAAGCGTTGCGTTGAAATAGTTAATTTGTCGCAAGTTGACGGGTATGAAGATGTTTTTGTCGATAATCTTTATTTGCAGCCGATGCTGTTAGCTTAACCGAGAGTTTTATGATGCTGGAAAAAGTTATCGCAGCTTATAGCGAAGCCGTTTTCGATACGGATCGAGATAAAGCGTTCGAGGTCATTCACGACGCAATCGCCCAAGGCGTTACGCCCGAGGAGATTGTTTTTAAAGTGGTGATTCCTTCGATGGAAATGATGATTAAAGCCATCAGCGAAGATTTTGACGCCAATCTCGCCCAGCATTTCATGGCTTCGCAAATCGCCTCCCAAGTCACCGACGAAATGGTCGCGCGGTTTCAAACAAGCCCGGAAACCATTGGCCGCGTAATCATTGGCACATCACACGGCGATATGCATACGCTGGGTAAGCGCATCGTCAGCGGCTGTTTGCGTTCGTTGATGATTGACGTGATTGATTTGGGCGTTAATGTCAGCGCCGAGCGCTTTGTCGATGCTGCGCTGGAACATGACGCCGGCATTATCGCCATTTCTTCGATGATGGTGCATACAGCCCGCAGTGAACAGGGCTGTCTTGCAGTACGGCAATTGCTCAAGGAGCGCGGATTAGAAGATCGCATTAAAATCATTGTCGGCGGCGCGCCTTACACATGGGATACGGAACTTTATAAAGTTGTCCGGGCGGACGCTTGGGCAAGCGACGGTATTTCAGCAGGAAAAGTCATTAAAGATTTAATCGAGGGGATGCACAAATGATGACTGGAATGGATAGATTGGTTGCGGCAATAAAGGGCGAAAAGGCGGATCGGATTCCCGTGTTTTGCAATTTGCTGGATCAAGGCGCTAAAGAATTGGGCTTGGCTTCTTTGTACGATTATTATCAAAGCGGTGAATACGTTGCCGAAGGGCAACTGAAAATGCGCGAGAAATACGGTTACGATAACGTATGGAGCTTGTTTTATGTCGGCAAGGAGGCGGAATTATTGGGCTGTCGAAAGATTTTGTTTTCGCCCGACGGCCCGCCGAATGTTGAGCATTTTGTTATTCAGTCTTATGACGATATTCACCGGCTGGAAATTCCTGACGATATTATTCATCACCCCGTTTTTGCCGAGGAACTGAAATGCCTGCAAATCCTGAAGCGGGAAGTGGGCGGGCGTTATCCGATTTGCGGCTATGTGACCGCCGCCATGGCATTGCCCGCCTTGTTAATGGGCATGGATAAATGGTTTGAGTTATTGTTCATGGGACCGCCGGAAGTGCGCGATGAGCTATTGGCCAAATGCTCCTTATTTTGTCAGCGTCATATCGCCGCATTGAGGGAGTTGGGCGTCGATGTGATCGTTTACGCCAACCCGTTCGGTTCCACCGATTTTGTGCCGCTGCCATACATCATCAAAACGGGCATACCGTGGATGAAACAGGATTTAAGCGCAGGCACGCAAGGCATCGTCTATTACTGCGGCGGGGCGCGTTTTAATCAGGTCATAGAAGCCATTATTTCGCAAATCGGCATCGAGACTTATTATTTAAGCCCTTTGGATGATATTGCGGCAGGAAAACAAATCATCAACGGCCGCGGCCTGACCTGCGGGGTTATCAATGATATTAAGCTGATTGATTGGTCGGAGGAGCAAATCAGGCAAGAGGTGAAACGCATGTTGGAGGCGGGCATGGCGGGCGGTAAATTCCTTTTCGGCACGATCCTGATGCCGTACAAAATTCCTGAACGCAATATTCGGGCGATGTTGGATAGTGTTTATGAGTTTGGGCAATGTTAATTGTTCGGCCACGGATTACGCGGATGGGCATTATCAAGAGTGAGGCGAAAGGCGAAAGACGAAAGACTAAGGGCGGGCGTGTTGACGCTCGGATTTTTTCGCCTTATCTGTCGATCTGCGGCTGAAATTGTATATGTCAACATCAACACTGAGCCTGGTCGGCTGCGGCATTTTGCAAAAAGAAGTCGGTTATTTAATTGCAAAAAATAACTGGCCGTTGGCAACGGATTTTCTGCCCGCTTCGCTGCACATTAACTTCAAACGCTTGGCCGGCGCTTTACACACAGGCTTAGCCAGGCATGCGGATGAACAAACCATTGTCTTTTACGGGGCCTGCCATCCGGGAATGGATACTATGCTGAATGAGGCGCGCACTCTGCGAACAGCGGGACAAAACTGCATCGAAATGCTGCTGGGGGCGGAAGAATTCAATCGGGAACTGACTCAAGGCGCGTACTTTTTATTGGATGACTGGGCGCGCAATTGGGATGCCGTTATTGCCAAAACCTTCGGCTCGAATATCGATGTAATCCGCGATATTTTTCATGACCAGCACCGTTACCTGCTGTGCCTGCGCACGCCGCAATCCGGCGATTTTAGCCAAAAAGCCCTGCACATCAGCGCCATGCTGGACTTGCCTTTGCAATGGCGCGATGTAAGCTTGGATCATCTCGAAAACGTCTTGCAAGCGGCCATCAGCCGTAAATTGGATAGCCTGCATGCCCAATGAACTGATCACCATCCCCGCTGCCGAGTGGAATAAACTTAAACAACGCGCGACCAAACTCGCTTTGGACAAATCCAATCAACAACTGGTCATGCAGTTGATGAGCAAAATGAGTGAAGCCTCGGGCTTGGAAAATGTCATCGACAATATGTTGCGTTCGATTGTCGATGTCATCGGCGGAGCCAACTTGGTCCTGTATTACAAAATCGATGCCGATATTTTTTATGCCGATGTTTATGGCGTGAAAAAACAATTGCAACAACCGGATGACGAGCGTGTTATCAGCGCTTTCGCCACCGGCGACGCCAGCGAATATCAGCATGATTTTAACGATACCCAAATGCTGACGCCGGCTTTCACCCATGCGTATACATGGATTTATCCGCTCAAAGTCGGTTCGGTAGTGATCGGCGTGTTTAAAATAGAAAGCCTGCATATCGCTATGCGCGATTTGTACAGCCAATTGCCGCTGTTTTTTAATTACGCCGCGCTGGTATTGAAAAACGAGATTCTCGGATACACCCGTCTGCAACACGTCAACAATCTATTGCAGCAAGAAATCCTCATTCGCAAGCAAACCGAGCGGAACTTAGTTGCGGCAAAAAATGAAGCGGAAGCGGCGAACCGGGCCAAAAGTGTATTCCTGGCTAACATGAGCCATGAATTACGCACGCCGATGAACGCCGTGCTGGGGTTTTCTCAGCTAATGCAAAGAGACAGCGACCTCAGTTCAACGCAACGCGAGACGCTGAACATCATTAACAACAGCGGCAAGCATTTGCTGGGGCTGATTAACGATGTGCTGGATATGGCGAAAATTGAAGCGGGGCGTGTGATTATTGAAAACGGTAATTTTGACCTGGGTGCGTTAGTTCGCGACACCATTGACATGATGCACGAACGCGCCGAAGCCAAAGGCCTGGAATTGTTGCTGGACCAATCGTCCAGTTTTCCGCGCTTTGTGAATAGCGATGAGGCAAAATTCCGGCAAATCTTACTGAACCTGGTCGGTAATGCGATTAAATACACATTAAAGGGCCGCGTTATTGTGCGCCTAACGGCTGAAAACTCGCCCGATACTGGGCAATGCATACTCACCTGCGAGGTTAAAGACACCGGCATCGGCATTGCCGAGCAGGATCTGCCGTTTGTTTTTGATACCTTTGTCCAGGTCGGCAGGGAATCCGATCAGCAAGGCAGCGGCCTAGGTTTGCGGATTACCAAGCAATATGCTGAATTAATGGGCGGCCAAGTTACCGTGACCAGTGAATTGGACAAGGGCTCGTCTTTTATCTTGACCTTGCCCGTCGCCAAGGTCGGCGAATCGGAGATTATCAACAAATCCGTTTTCGATGGTAAGCGAGTGCTGGGATTAGCGGCGGGACAGCCCGTTTACCGCGTTCTGGTTGTCGAGGATCAATTGGAAAATCGGCTGTTGCTGAAAAAGTTGATGGAAGCGGTCGGTTTTCAAGTGCGGGAAGCGGTGAACGGTCAGCAAGGCGTAGAACAATTTAAGCGCTGGAAGCCGGATTTTATTTGGATGGATAGACGCATGCCCATTATGGACGGCATCACTGCCACGCAAAAAATCCGCGCTTTGCCGGATGGCGGTAACGTGAAAATTGTTGCAGTCACCGCATCGATTTTTGCGGAACAACGGCAGGAGTTTTTAAATGCGGGCGTCAACGGCATTGTCGGCAAACCCTATCGCGATGCCGAGATTTTCGATGCCATGGCAACGTATTTAGGCGTGCGTTTTATTTACGATGAGCCGGTTAATGAGAAAAACGCTGCCGAGCAATTGTTTACTCGGCAGTATAGCCAGTGCTTGAAGCAGTTGCCCGAAGAGCTGCTGTCCGAATTGCGGCAAGCGGTCATGTGCCTGGATATAGAGCACAGCTTGGCGGTAATCGAACAAGTTAAAGCACTGGATGCGCCGTTAGCCGATGTGTTGTCGGAGCGGGTCAATCAATTCGATTTTGAAGGGCTTGCTCAATGGCTAGGCGATACCGGCATTTTATAATTGGCAGGGATGTTTAAGCGCACGATCCTTTTGCCCCTTTTCTTTCGTACATTGCTGTATCCGCATGATGCAGCAGCGTTTTAGCGTCGGTTCCATCGCCCGGATAAAGGCCGATTCCGGCGCTCACGCCAATTTCTATATCGTAATCATCAATACGGTAAGCGTTGCTTATTGTGTCGATAATCTGGTTAAGCAGTTTTTCCACCATTTCCCGGTTGCTGACATTCTCGAGCAGTATGACGAATTCGTCGCCGCCCAAGCGGGTGACCGTATCGGTTTCGCGGACGCTGCGGGTGAGTCGGTCGGCCACTTTTTGCAATAGCCGGTCCCCGACCTTATGTCCGAACAGATCGTTAACCGGCTTGAATTTATCCAAGTCCAGAAACAACACGGCAAATTGGGTGTTGTTGCGCGCCGCCACTTTAATGGCATGCTCAAGCCGGTCGTCGAATAGCACCCGGTTGGCCAATCCGGTCAAAGGGTCATGATAAGCGATATGGCGCAAATGCTCTTCTTTTGCCTTGTGTTCGGAAATATCCGACATGATGGCGACATAATGCGTGATTTGGTTATCGGTGTTTTTTACCTGATTAATGCTGACTCTCATCGGTATTAAGTCGCCGTTTTTCATCCGGTCGATAATATCGCCCTGCCATTGGCCGGTTTGATTCAGCGACTCCCACATTCGGTTATAGTCTTCGTCGGCGGTATAACCCGATTGCAGGATCGACGGAGGCTGGCCCAATAATTCGCTTTCGTCGTATCCGGTCATCGCGCAAAGCGCTTGGTTGGCCGAAACGATGTGGGCCGATGAATCGGTAATCAAAATCCCCTCGCTGCTGCTGGCAAAAACCGTTGCCGCCAATTGTAACTGCTGCTTCGCTTTTTTATGTTCGCTCAGATCCATCACATAGGCGACGCCTTGCTCCTGATTGTTGTCGAGCATCGCCGCGCCAATACATACCGGCACCCAATGTCCCTGTTTATGGATCAAGGCTTTCTCGAAAGGCTCGCATCGCCCCTGTGTTAACAGCTCATTGACGGCTTGTTGATCCCGGCGCTGAAACTCAACCGGCGTAATCTCCCGCCAGTTGATGGCGGCGGCCGAAATATCCGATCGGTCATAGCCGAGCATAGTTAAAAACAGATCGTTCGCTTCCTCGATACTGCCGTCCATTCTCCAGGAAATAATGCCGATCGTATTCGATTCCTTGAGTCTGCGGAACCGCAATTCGCTGATAGTCAGCTGCTGCTCCGCTTTGGTGATTCCCTTGATGATCTGACGGCTGACCCATAGTCCGATACCGGTAAAGATAAGCAGTGCCAGCACGGTAATGCGCCATGTCGTTTGTTTGACCCATCTTGCCCCTTCACCCAGAATCAGCGAAAAGCGGTTTTCCAGCTGATGAAGCCGGTCGTTGAGATGCTGCAAGCGTTGCCTCAATTCGGATATTTTCCCTGTATTGCGGTTTGGTGCGTTGATTTCAGTTCGAATTTGCTCGCTTAGCTGCTTCAATTCGTCGATGGTTTGATCGGCGGATTGCCAGGTAGCGATAGCGTCGCGCATGTAGGAAATGCGCTGGAATGTTAAAAAGAACCCGATCATTGAATCGATATCGTCCGGGTGGTTTTGTCCCAGCAGAAAGCCTTTTCTGGCTTCTTCGTAGTTTGGGGGAGATTCCAGTAACGCCAATCGGGCGTTTTTATCGCCCTTGATGACCTCTAGGGCTTCTTGATAAGCGTTGTAATCGGTTTCCGCGTGATTATAGGAATAACTGTCCAGATAGAATACGGCATCCTTTTGCGCTTTGGCCCACAAGCCTTCGCCCCTGACGTAGGAGCGCACGCCGTCGAAAATATTGCCGTACCAAAAAATCATGCCGCCCAGCAATACCGAAATCAGTACGAACAGGGAGATAATAAAAACGACTTTCCCGCCGGTAGAAAATACCGGAAGTCTAAGCCTGTGTTTTTTAGGGCTTACCATCGGCTTGCACAGGCTGTGTATTGCTTGGCGCTCCGGCACATAATCCTGTTGTTCATCGGCTGCTGTCCTGAGTTTGGTGTAAACGAGGCTTAAATTAACGCCCCTGCATCCTGTCTTCAAGCCAATAGTAAACCCGTTCGGCGCGGCTTTCCAGTCCTGTAGCCCATAAGTCCGTTTCAACATACGCTGATGCCTGAGTACTGCGCTGTACTTCATGCGGCGACCGGCTCTAAAATGAAGAGTATTGGCTCGTTAGAGAAGCGCCGAATAAATTGATTTCGCTCATGGTTCGATAAGGTTCTCCTGAGCGCAGTCGAAGGACTTTAAATATATGCCCTTTGATTTTAAATTGTTAATTTGGAGAGCATGGACGGAACAAGTTTTCGAGACACCCAATCGTGTCTTTATTCGATGCAACAAACCCGGCCGGACGCCTAACCTATTTATCGTACACTACGCATCAATTGCACGGTAATCGTTCAACCAAATTCCGGCATTTCGCGCTGTCTCCTCCTGCGCATCATCCCTCCACGTTTCACTCAGGGCTGCGGCATACCAATCCTGCATGGAAGGCAATTCCAGCAGGCGCTTGGCGTATAGCAGGGAGCCATCAATCATGGACAGCCCATAAGTCTGTACGCGGAATGCGACAGGCGCGAAAAACGCATCCACGGCGGTGAATGATTGTCCCGCTAGATACGGACCGCCAAAACGGGAAAGACCCTCGCGCCATAGTTCGTCGAGCCGAGCCAGATCCTTGTTCAAAGCTGGGGAGTTCGAGTCGATGCGTACTCTTAGGCCGCAATTCATCGTGCAGAAACTACGCAAGGCCTGAAACCCCGAGTGCATCTCCGCAGTCGCACTGCGCGCCCAAGCCCGTGCCGTTGTATCGGCCGGCCAGACTTGCGGCGTCCGCTCTGCCAAGTATTCAGCGATAGCCAATGAATCCCAGACGACGGTAGCGCCGTCAATTAGACACGGCACTTTTCCGCTGGGCGAAAAAGTGCGAAACGCGTTTGATCTCTGGTTGTCGCTGAAAGGCACTAAATGTTCAACGAACGGGATTTCGAGTTCGCGCATCAGCACCCACGGCCTTAATGACCAGGATGAGTAGTTCTTGTTAGCAATGTAGAGTTCCAGCATGAATGAATTATCCTTTGGTTTAGGTTTAGAGGCACGGCGTGAGCTCGGCAGGCCGCGCAAGGGTGCAACGCTGTCCGTCAATATTGACGGGTATTCCCCCTGAAACAGACCGTTCAAGTTTCATTATTTAATGTAAAAAATCGCCAAACAGACACTCATATCGTATTGATTGTTGGACGGTATGCAATCTTTGCACGACTGTTTTTAGAATGCTCACTGACCGCCTTAACTGGAAAAACAGCTGTCGAGAATGGAAAATATTGTAAGTTCCTTTTCAGAGGACCAGTTTTTAAAGGGCCAAAATACGCTCTCTCAACGCCATAACTTCTTCTATTGAAGCCCTATGTTCGCGATAGAACTCTGGATAAAGCAGATATTGTTTTCTGTCGTTAGCAATTTGCTCCGGCAAAAGATCGAAGTCCGTTACCTTGCTTTTGTAATGAGTGACAACCACGTTCGGTTGTTTTGCTATTTTCTGCATGGCTTGCGCATGTGAACGGCCGTCCAAAAATTCACTTACAACCCCAGCTAACCGGTTACTGCAAAAAAAACTACCGTCTTTGTAGAGCTTTGCAACTATATTGCCTGTAGCATCGCGCGCCACCGCTTCTACTTCTTTGGACATCAGGTATTTCTTCTGTCCTTCAGGTGAACTTGCTTCCTCCGCTGCTTTCGCATGTTCTTTTTCAAGTTTGTCATGCTCGGCCCACAATTTTTTATGCTCAGCCGCCATTCTTGCAAATTCCGCTTCCGCCTCTTCTTGGCTAAGGCCTAGCTTTTTTTGTACCGACTCAACAGTCACGGGCTCAAAATTTAAACGCCGATAATTCTTAAGTTCAACGACTTTGCCATCCTTCATTCTCATTTTGAGATCAGAGGACGTCTGTGCTGTATTTTCGGCTTGCATTGCTTTTTCCAAGGTTGACTGAAAATCAGTAGTCACTTTTTGTTGGCCATTCATTGCTGTGTTACTTGCCGATGTTACAGTTGAAGCAGTAGCTGCGTTGCTTACATTTAAATTTGACATATCAGACTCCTGATTTTGATTACAAAATGGCGCCAAGAAATTTTGTAGCGCGTCATTATTGGTGTTTCAAGGGACTTCGTTTACTTATGATTGCTTTGGTCAAGCTATCGTGAAGACTTTTCCAGTTAATTCAGGCAACAATGAAAATCAGCATTCCCTCCCCATACACAAGGCAATCGACCTATCAATACTCACCGTCAAGGCGCTTAAGCGCAGAAAGTGCTTTCTGGGCATAAATGGCGCCTGCGTCGTTATGAATAGACTTATTAAAGGCAATCATTTTTTCCAAACCGGAGAATAAATTTATTGGCTGATTTGTGCTGCCGGGTTTGCCCATCGCAGCATTCAATTCGGTCAGCGGTGCAAAAGCCAAGAGTGAGCTGGATTCATCCAGCGACATCTCGCCATTTTTTATCAGACTGTTGATGGCGTTCAACATATCGTTCGGCGCTATATTGGTGAAATCGTAGGTGCGCTCACCCTTGGCTTCTTCTGCTAATCGGTCTCGTGCGGCTTGGGAAATAGTGGCCTTGTCGGCAAGGCTGGCCGTAAAAGCGGCAGATGTTTCCGTAGCACCGGCGGAAACTTGCCGCTGTTGTGGCGAACTAGAGATAATTGTAAGGGCTGTATAGGGCTTGATTTCCATCGGGGACGCCTCAAATGCGGTTATTCACGGATAACTCCGTAGCAATTGACATGCCAGCGGTATTGTTTTTGACGCGGATGCGCGATTAGTTTATACAAGAAAAGCGCCCAGTTACTATTCAGCGATCTACGCCGTTAACGCCTCGGCAACTGGACGTGAAATAACGACTATCGATCCACCATGATCAAGGACAAACGATGAAACTTTACGATATGGAACTGTCCGGCAACTGCTACAAAGTCAGATTGTTGTGCGCCTTGCTCGAATTGGCTTACGAATCGGCGCCGGTCGATTTAGGGCAAGGCGAGAATAAAACCGCCGCGTTCTTACAACTGAATCCGCGCGGCCAGCTGCCGGTATTGGATGACGGAGGCACGGTTATCTGGGACTCGTCGGCTATTTTGCTGTATCTGGCGCGCCGCTATGGCGGGGAATGCTGGCTTCCGCTTGACGCCATAGCCATGGCCGAAGTCATGCAGTGGCTGAGTCTGTCGCAAAACGAAATTCTCTACGGACTCGCCAGGGCTCGGGCAGCGAAAAAATTCAACAGACCCTGGGACATCGAGCAATCCCAAGCACTGGGCAAACAAGGGTTGAGGGTATTAGAGCAGCGCTTATCCGGCCATCTCTGGCTGGCCGGCGAACGGGCGACAATTGCCGACATTGCCTGCTATCCCTATGTAGGGCTGGCGCCGGAAGGCGGAATCGCTCTGGACGCCTATCCGTCGGTTCGGGCATGGCTAAAAAGGGTGGAAAACTTACCCGGTTATATCGCCATGCCGGGCATTGGGACAGCCTGAGCGAACAAGTATGATGGCAATTCTGGGCCGCATAGGGTTCGATCCGGGATCGCTTAAGAAATTGTCAAACATGTAAACACTACTGACACCACGCTGTCAGGAAGGCTGTCATACCATAGCCGCTCGTTAACACTTAAAATACGGAGATAAAAATGAACAATGTAGCAACTTGGTTTGAAATTCCGGTCACCGACATGCAACGCGCTAAAGACTTTTACCAAAATGTTCTGCAAGCCACTTTTAAAGACGAGGAAATGGGCGGTTATCAATTGGCGATTTTCGACGCCGAAGAAGGCGCCGTCAGCGGTATGCTAATGCAGGGAGAACATTACCAACCCAGCCAAACCGGCGCAGTGATTTATTTCAACGGCGGCGAGGATTTAAGCGTTCCTCTGGATAGGGTCGTTCAACACGGCGGCAGTGTGCTCATGCCCAAAACGCCGATTCATGACGGCGACTGCGGCTACTTCGCGATGTTTTTGGATAGCGAAGGCAACCGGCTTGGTTTGTATTCAGCGTCCTAATCATAATTGATCAACAGGCGGCCGGAGCATCGGCCGCCTCCTACCCAAAAACATGCGACGCGCCGACCGTTTATTTCAAATCGTACAAATCCTGCGCAACAAGCGCCTGGTCACCGCCAAGACGCTTGCCGAACGCCTGGAGGTATCCGAGCGCACCATTTATCGGGACATTCAGGATCTCAGTCTGTCCGGCGTTCCGGTTGAGGGCGAAGCCGGCGTCGGCTATATGCTGCGGCACTCCATCGACATTCCGCCGATCATGTTTACGTCGGACGAAATCGAGGCATTGGTCGTCGGTGCGAGGATGGTAAAGACTTGGGCGGGAACCGAACTGGGTTACTCGGCGCAATCGGCGCTGGACAAAATTACCGCCGTCATTCCCGCCGAACTAAGGACCAAGATTGAAGACAGCAAACTGTTTTCCTTACGCTTCTCTCAGCGCCAAGATTTGGATGTTAACCTGGATATTTGCCGTAAAGCCATAGACGACAAACGCTTGTTACAGATGGGCTATTGCCGTGCCGACGGCGAGCAAAGCCTGCGCCGCATCCGCCCATTGGGGCTCTATTTTTGGGGAAACGTCTGGACCTTGGTCGGTTGGTGTGAATTACGAGACGATTTTCGCAATTTCCGGCTGGATAGAATTCAGAGCATCCAATCGGAAAATGCGACATTTATAGACATCGAAGGTCAAAGCCTGCAGGACTTTATCAAGCGTATGACCTGTATGTGACGCATATTTTAAACTTTATTTTTTCCAGAACCCTTCCTAACGCTACGTGGGAATGCAGCACGACAAACAGGACAAAAATTATCCGTGCGTGACATCGGTTAACCTAGTCATTGATTTATATCGAGTTTGCTTTTACGTTATGTTTCGTACACCATGAATAATTTACTGAACAACTGGATAACTAGACGCAAGTTGCAACGTTGCGTTTTGAAGACCGCAACGCTAGGTTCTGTTGACGTTCCACTAATCCGGTAGAATCGATCATTTTGAGTGGAATGAACCGGATAAATTTAAGCGATGAAGAATGGCTGCGAATATTGGCAAACTTAAAGAAATTAACAGGCATTCATGTCGGTCAGCCAGACACGTGCAGACAATTTATTAGTGCGTGCTTGTGGATATTACGTTAGGGATCGCAGTGGCGGGTTTTGCCGCCAACGCAGGTAAGTGGAATAGCATATTCAAGCGTTTTTCACGCTGGCGTGCCAATGGCGTCTGGGAGAAACTCTTCGGCCATTATTCTGAAGCCTCGGATTTACAGGATGTTTCTATGGACGGATCGGTGGTTAGGTCGCATGCCAGCGCGGCTGGGGCGGCAAACAGCTCTGCCGACAATGAGGCATTGGGCCGTTCCAAAGGTGGTTTTAGCGGTAAGATCCACGCGCTCTGCGATGCTTTAGGCATGCCGATTAAGTATATCCCGACAGGCGGCCAGGAAGCTGAATGCAAGCAAGCGATACCCTTGCTTGAAAACGTTAAAGCCTCTGCCGTTTTAGCGGACAAGGCTTACGACACAAACGAGTTGAGAGCGGTTGGAATGCCGGGGAATAAAAGCCGTCATCCCGCCAAAATCGAATCGGAAAGAAACAATTGAGTGCTATTATAAAGAGCGGCATGTAGTCGATTGGCAAGCTCAAGCACTACCGCAGAATTGCCACTCGATATGAGAAAAAAGCTGTTAATTACATGGGGATGTTGTCGTTTTCTTCGGTACTTTTATGGCTGAGATGAAACGTCAACAGAACCTAGAGCCGTCCGTATTAAGCTTGTCGAAATGCGAGGTTATCTATAACAGACCCACTGGAGAACTATGCGTTTACATCACATGGCGTTGGCGATATTGGTCGTCGCTATTTGGGGAGTCAATTTTGTCGTGATCAAAGTCGGCCTTAAAGAAATTCCGCCCATTCTGCTTTGCGCACTCAGGTTCTTCCTCTGTACGTTTCCGGCTATCTTTTTTATCAAGCGCCCCGCCGCGCCATTGCGCATGGTTGTCGGCTTCGGCTTGGTGATGTTTGCGCTCCAGTTTGCATTGCTGTTTTCCGGCATGTACGCCGGGACAACAGCGGGGCTGGCGTCGTTGGTACTACAGATGCAGGTGTTCTTCACGGTCTTGCTGGCCGTCTTATTCCTGGCCGAAAAACCATCCATTTGGCAGATCGTCGGCGCCTTGGTTTCATTTTCGGGAATCGGGCTGGTTGCGTCAAATAGCGGCGGTGAAATTTCGGCTTACGGCCTGATGCTGATTATCGCCGCCGCTGCCACGTGGGGGGTAGGCAGCCTGATTTCCAAGAAGCTCGGCAAAGTCGATATGTTTGCGCTGGTCGTTTGGGCAAGCCTCGTTGCTTGGCCGCCGCTGTTGGTTCTGTCGTTTTTTCTGGAACAAAACAGCTGGAATGCTGAAATCATTTCGCATATTTCCTGGCTGACTGTCGGCGCGATTGGCTATATGGTGTATCCGGTGACCCTGCTTGGATTTGCCGCATGGAGTTGGTTGTTGAGCCGCTATCCGGCTGCGACAGTGGCGCCGTTTACCTTGCTGGTGCCGGTATTCGGGTTTGCGGCTTCAACGCTGGCCTTGGGAGAGCCGCTGTTCGACTGGAAGATAAACGCCGCAGTTCTGGTCATTGCGGGTTTATGCATCAATTTGTTTGGGGCTCGCATTGCTGTTCGCATCCGACCGGCCTGAGCATAAAAGGTGCGGACATCAAAACTGATTGTCAGGCCATAGGAAAATAAACGACATGATTAAAGCTATCGCTTTGCTCGGTGAATACGCGCCGACATTCCCGCCGCATATTTCCACCGATGCGGCCATCCAGCATGCCTGGAATCTGCTCAATGTGGAGGTGGCTGTTGATTGGGTTTCAACTGAAGACATAAGCCCCACGCTGTTTGAACAGTATTCTGGCATATGGGTTGCGCCCGGCAGCCCTTACAAAAGCATGGAGCTTACACTATCAGCCATTCGCTATGCCAGGGAAAACAAAATCCCCTGTTTCGGTACCTGCGGCGGGTTTCAGCATATGGTGATCGAGTATGCCCGGAACGTCTTAGGCTTTAAGGACGCGCAACATGCCGAGTACGATCCCTATGCCTCAAGCCTGTTTATTTCGCAACTGGCTTGTTCGCTGGCAGGCCGCGAGATGCAGCTTAATTTTGCACCGGACTCCCAGGTAGCGGCAATCTACGGAAGTCTGTCAGCACAAGAGCGCTACTACTGCAACTTCGGGGTCAACCCCGATTGCATTGACGAGCTGAAGCAAGGGCCGTTGAATGTCTCGGGTGCCGATGCCGAGGGTGAAATCCGCGTCATTGAGCACCCCGATCATCCGTTTTTTATCGGTACGTTGTTCGTGCCGCAAGCCCGCTCTACGCCTGAAAGACCGCATCCGTTGGTGACGGCTTTTCTGGAAGCTGTAGTGCGTTCATAGTCATACAGTTGATAAGTAACGGGGGGACTAACATGAAAGGTAGCTGTTTATGCGGAGCCATTGAGTACGAAATCGACAGCATCGATATGCCTGTCGCTCATTGCCATTGCCGGACTTGCCAAAAAGCCCACGCGGCCCCGTTCGCCTCGACTGCCGCAATGCTGCAAGGCGACATGCCCAATTACACGGACATAGAGCCGGTTATTCAAATCAGCGAAGTTCTTATTTCTCAGTAGACCCATGTACATACCGTCACAGTTTGAACAGCCCGATATTCAGGTCATGCACGAGCTGATCCGCAACCGGCCGCTTGCGACATTGGTAACGCTCGGCGCAAACGGCATTAACGCCAATCACATTCCCTTGCATTTTTCGCCGACACCGGAACCGTTTGGCGTATTACGCGGTCATATAGCGCGGGCCAATCCGCTCTGGCGCGACCTTGTGGCGGATGTTGAAACGCTGGCCATATTCCACGGCCCGGACGCTTATATCAGCCCGTCGTGGTATGCGACTAAACAGGAAGCGGGGAAGGTGGTTCCGACCTGGAATTACACGGTAGTTCATGCTTACGGTTCTTTGCGGATTATCGATGATGCCGTTTGGGTTCGCGCCCAGCTTGAAGCGTTAACGCAACAACAGGAAGCGGCTTTTCCAGAGCCGTGGGCGGTGTCGGATGCGCCGGAGGAATTTACCGGAAAGCTGCTTGAGGCAGTGGTCGGTATTGAAATGGTTATCACCCGATTAACCGGCAAGTGGAAAGTCAGTCAAAACCAACCACCACAAAACCGGCGTAGCGTTGTTCAAGGGCTGAATGCCGGCGGGCAAAGTGAGGCGGCGGCAATGGCCGCATTGGTCGATGCCGGGGTTAACCATGTCGGCTGAAGTTTCCGGCGTCTGTCAGGTCGTGGTAGACTGAGCGTTAAACTAAAAGCAGGAGTCAATACCATGACCACCGTTACCTTTGATACCCTTGAACTGGTAGCCAAGCTAAAATCTGCCGGTTTCCCGCAGGCACAAGCAGAGGCTGTTGTGCGGGTAATTTCCGAGGCGCAAGATACCTTAGTTTCTAATCTGACATTAGACCACCGCTTAAAAGAAACGGAATTACGCCTGGATTCTCGTTTTGAGCGTATTGACGGCGAATTAAAGTTAAACAGATGGATGCTCGGCGCATTATTGGCCGGCGTTATATCGCTGGTATTGAAGGCGTTTTTTTGATGGCAGGTATAAACAGTATGCCCGGTTGGGCTAAGGTTAGATCGGATGAGTGATTGCAAGACCTGAGCCTGTGCTTATTTGTTTGCACATCAGACCTGTTGCTGTATGTTGGCTTAATTAAAACAAATAATTAGATGGCTTTATGAAGAATATACGAAAGCACAATTTTTATATACGGCAATTGATGTCGTATATATTATATTAGGCCAATCCTCTGCTAAGTTCCCACATAATCAAAAAATTCAGGAAATAACCAAGATGGAGCAACAAGAAACAATTGATATTAAATCAGGAAAAATATCAGATATTGGGGAAATAATAATTTCTTATCCTTACTTTTTTGCAATTGTAGAACCTTTGCTTGTCTTTATATACGAAAATGGTGGAGATGTTCATGCTGTCAAAGCTAAAGACACTTATGAACCGCTAGCAGATTATTTCAATTTAACTGAAATAGAAAGGACGCGAACGTATGATGATATATACAAAAATGGAAGAAACGCGATTTATTGGAGAACCTTAGTGCAAAGAGCAAAAAACTCTGTATATATTAGATACATGATGCCAGCAAGTAAAGGCGTATGGACACTAACAAATCAAGGGGTGCAGGTGGCACAACAAGTAATTCTTAAGCATACAAATGAACTCTATGCATCAACTTCTGAAGCTACAATAACAGAAGGATCAAAAAAAGCAGCTATATCTAACCGATACGAGAGAAGCATTATTGCTAGAGAAATTTGTATAAAAAAACTTGGATATACATGTGCGGCATGCAAAATCGATTTTGCACAAAAATATGGTTCTATTGGGAAAGGCTATATTCATATTCACCATAAAATTCCGCTTTCGAATATCGCCGAAGAATATATCGTAAATCCAGAGTTGGATATGGTTCCAGTTTGTCCGAACTGCCACGCTATGCTACATAAAAAAGACCCGCCATTTACAATTGAGGAGCTTACAAAAATGATGGCAAATACAGCCGGATAGCAGCGTAGCGTAACCCGAACCACCCAACCCATTCGCACAAAAATATTGGTTTAACGATACCAACAGTAGGCGCTTCCTCAAGCGGGGCGGGGTTTGCAACCCCGCTCCTAACGTTTCCACAATGCCTAGAAAGTGGTTGAGCTTAATCAACACAAAACGTTTCGGACGGGGCAACATGCCCCGTCCGGCTTGTAGGCAGCGAGAACTGGTGTTTCCGGCAAACATCCATCCAAATTCGCCGGAAACGCCACCTCGCGCTACGCGCTTGGATGGCCTTATTCCGGCCTACGCCTAAGGATGAAAGCAGCAAGGCAGATTCGCGCTAGCATCGTAGGTTGAGTTGCATCTTTCCGCAACCCAACACATTCGCACGAAAATATTGGGTTAACGATACCGACAGCAGGCGCTTTAGGCGAAGCTGAACCCCAGCGGGGTTCAAGCCGTTAGCCGGGGGTTGAGCGTAGCGACACCCCCGGACCGGATGGCATGAGACAAAAAACATCGACCCCAACGGGGTCGCAGAAACACAACATTTAAGCGAAGTTCACCATGTCATCCACCTATTTTAGCCTGCATTACCATATCGTATTTGGAACTAAAAACCGTGCTCCCGTCATAGATGCAAAATGGCGTCCTCGGCTTTATGATTATCTCGGTGGAATTGTCCATAGACTGGGCGGGTTTTCAAAACGAATTGGTGGAATCGATGACCATGTGCATTTGCTGGTGTCTTTAAAATCCACGCACAATCTTGCCGATCTGATGCGGGAGTTGAAGAAATCATCTTCCGTGTGGGTTCATGATACATTAGGAGAAAAGCAATTTGCATGGCAAGAAGGTTATGCGGCTTTCACCGTTAGCGCGTCCGGGCTGGACGCTGTGGCGAAATATATCGCCAATCAGGAACAACACCATAAAATGAAATCGTTCCGGGATGAGTTGGTTGAAATGCTGGAAAAATCCGGTGTCGATTATAACCCGGATTATTTGTAGCCCGAATTACTGCGACCCCGCCGGGGTCGAGGTTCTTTGTCCATACCATCCGGGGGTGTCGCTACGCTCAACCCCCGGCTAACGGCTTAAACCCCGTTGGGGTTCCAGACGTGTCGAGCAACATCTTTTTGTTGCCCAATATTTTGATGTATATGAATATCGGGCATAAACAGTTTGCCCAATGTGACTCCATAACAATAATCGATAATAAGGAACAAAATGAATAAGAAAGTCAGGTAGGGGTGCGCATCGCGCACCATTTACGAATATTAAAATGGCCGGGCTTTTTAAAATATTCTAACGGGTATCCATTTCAAGCATTAAGATTCCTTGTATGTTGGGATTCCGAAAAGGGGCGCGATGTGCCCCCTATAGGGCTGAAAGCCAATGCAGGACTGGCAAAATCCCCAACCGGCACGACACAAAACAACCCATTTATGGCAATTTATGCCGTATTCAAGTTGTAATGCCTTACGGGCAAAGCTGCCAATTAAAGCAGATCAGATGGCTTATTCTGAGCTGCCACAATAAAGACTGCATAACATCAGTTATAATCATGAATAAAATCAAATTGCATACCCTATCGATCAATAATGCATTCACTCCGGTTTAAATTTTCATTAGCGCTTATCATCACCAGCATGAGCGCTGTCATCGTTGTCGGTATTATTGTCCAGTGGCGGGTGTCGACAAGATTTGATCAGATGGCGATGGAGCGCGCTTTTGAAAATTTTCAAGCGGATGTTACGGCCTATATTGCCTCTTACGGGTCTTGGAACGAGGCGCGACAGGTCGAACGGTTTGGCCAGTTTGTCAGACGCAAGCGCGCGTTAACAGGCGCGCTTCCCGATGAACCTTTCTTTTTCGGGCCAGAAGACCGGATAGAGCCTGCCGGGCGGCGATTAAAGCCGCCGATGCCTGACGAGCCTGAGTGGGCTCCGCCGTTCCTGTTCATATTGCTCGATCCGCAGGGTAAGGTGTTACTGGGGGGCGGAAAATATGAAGATGGAGAATTTGTGCCGGTGTCGGCCCGTTTGGGAGTGACTCCCATTATGCTGGAAAATCGGGTGCTGGCATTGGCGATTCCACAGGGCAAGCCCAATTTATCTGCGATAGACCGGAATTATCTGGCGATAATCAGGGAAGCTCTGATCTATGCATTTGTTATTGCCGGCGCACTGGCGATTTTTCTCGGTTTTCTGTTCAGTAAACGCTTAAGCAAGTCGCTTCATGAACTGACAACGGCTATCAGAGCCATGAGCCAAGGGGAGCTCCGCCAAACGGTGACAGTGCATGGCAATGATGAGGCAGCTATCCTTGCTGAAGCATTTAATCGTATGAGTGCCGATCTTGCCCATGCTTATGAGAAACTGAAGGAGTCCAACTGCACCATTAGCGAGCAGGCCTTGCTTTTAAAGGAGCTGAGCATTCGCGATGAATTGACTCAACTCTATAATCGCCGCTACTTTAATGAACAGGCGAATAAGCTTTTCAACCAGATGAAACGGTATAAGCATCCATTGAGTTTTATGATTGGCGATATTGATCATTTTAAGCAGGTAAACGACAAGTTTTCTCACGCTATCGGTGATGAAGTGCTGAAAGCAGTTGCCGGTATATTGAATGACGGCATACGCGCAAGCGATGTTGTCGCCCGTTATGGCGGTGAAGAATTTGTCGTTATTTTTCCTGAAACGCCGTTGATGCAAGCAGTGGAACAATGCGAAAGACTGCGTAAAAAGATTGAAAATTTCCCTTGGTCAGCGATACATCCTGAGCTTCAGGTTACCATGAGCATAGGCCTGAATGGCGATCTTAGTTTTGACGGTTTTGAACAGATGCTGGCAGTAGCCGATAGTAATCTGTTTCAAGCAAAAGCCGGCGGCAGAAATCGGCTTTGTTATTAATCTTCTGTGGATTTGGAGCTTCACCAGAGGGTAAGGAAATCCGTGTAACCGCTTGTTTTCAGCAGTGAGGCTTGGCTTGCATCTTTTCGCTATCCAAATAGGTTTTGTCCGACGTAACCCCATAACAATAATCGATAATAAGGAACAAAATGAATAAGAAAATTTTAGTGATTATCGCGGCTTTATGCCTCGGCTTATCGGCATGCAGTGGTGAAAAGGATAAGGCAAACCTGGTTAAATCGGCTTACATTAATAACTGCATACAGCAGGAAAGTTCCACACGCCCTGCGGAACAGGCCAAATCTTATTGTGATTGCGCAGCTGATGCGGTGTTTAGCAACAGAGACATTTCCGATGAAACAAAAAGCCTGATGCCGACCATGAGCGATAAGGACAGCAAGATTTATCAACAAAGTGATATTGCAACGGTTAAGGGGCTGCTTATGGCCTGCTACACCAAAAAGTTTTATAAAAAATAAGCCGCGTCCGGTTAGCTTTACGTTATGCGATAAGAAAAATATGAATACCTACAGTTGGAATGCCAAGGATTATCAGAGAAACTCACAAGCCCAACAAAAATGGGCAAGGGAGCTTATTGCAAATCTGAATTTAACAGGCGCAGAAGACATTCTTGATTTGGGTTGCGGCGATGGCAAAGTAACGGCGGAAATCGCTGGCTTAGTAGGCAATGGCTCGGTGGTCGGCGTTGATAACTCAAGGCAGATGATAGACTTGGCAAAGGAAAAATATTCGCAAAACCAGCATGCTAATCTTTCGTTCCAAGTCATGGATGCGAGCGATTTATCGTTTGAAGGCTGTTTTGACCTGGTTTTCTCAAATGCGGTGCTGCATTGGGTCAAGAATCATCAACCTGTTGTTGAGGGCTTATATAACAGCCTCAGGGCTGGAGGAAAGATTCTGCTGCGAATGGGCGGAAAAGGCGATGCCGAAGGGATACTTTCGGTTATGAACGAGGTTAGAGCGGCAAATAAATGGGCGCAGTATTTTACCGGCTTTGAATTCCCCTTTACTTTTCTGGGTGTCGATGACTATCAAGTGCTATTGAAAGAAGCCGGATTTTCCATAAAGCGTGTTGAACTCATGCCAAAAGATATGACGCATGATGGAAAATCAGGGCTGGAAGGATGGATTCGAACAACATGGCTGCCTTATACGCTACGCATTCCAACAGAACAGAGGGAAGTATTTATCGAAGAGGTTTGTTCAAAATATCTCGATAAAGTGCCGCTAGCAGCAGACGGTAAAGCGCATGTGGCTATGGTAATGATTGAAGTTGAAGCGGAAAAAATCACATAACAAGCCAGGCATGAACTACAGTGCTGCGTTGAGCGGGAAGGCGAATACATCCTTCTGGTGCGCTGGCAAGCCCTCAAAGACCATGAAGTGGGTTTCGCCAGTCGCCGTAATATCAACAGTGGAAAGAGCCGCTTCATCATTTTTACGACCCATTTCCTACGGTGTTGCACTATGAGCCGGTAGCCGGCGCAAAGGCGTAGCGATGGACGGATGTTTTCGGCCTTCACATTTATTTCACAATATGATCCTGGGTATCTTTGTTGCCCAGGTTATCGACCCAGCTGATGGTGATTTTATCGCCGATGTTGCCGCCTTTTAGCATGAAAGCAAAGTAGGGGTCTTTGGAAACATTGGCGCCGATGTTGCCGGTAATAATCACGTTTTTATTATGTTTTACCGTTAGTTTCTGGATGAAATGCGCGGGGATTAATGAGTCGGTTTTGGCGTCCCGATTGCGTCCGTGTTCCATCGGGTGGGCTATCAGCATCCTGATTTGCGTCTTGCCGTCCATGCGTTTGCTGCGGATTTTAATGCTCGACATATTAAATCTCGCAGCCGCCAACGGTGACGATGACTTTCTCGCCGGCGCTGTAAAAGCCTTCACCGGTTTCTACAATGACCATGACGACCGAGGATTCGGCTAATTTCAAACGCGTCGAGACAAAAGGCTCCAGGTCTGGCGATAGCTCGAATTTGGCGGCCAAGGGTATCGGGTTTTTTTCGACCAGTATGGCGATGCTTTCAACATTGTTCAGGCTGCTGGTGACCGTGATCGGTACGGCAGCGCCGTTTTCCGCCGTTTTAGGAATCTGGATGGCGATTTTGTCGGATGCGATGATGTCCTGGGCTTTGAACAAGCGCTTTAAGGTCTGTTGCAGTATCGAGGTATCGGGCAGCCATTCTGCGTTGGCGTCGGACGAGCCAAGCAGTCCGCCTGTGGCGATAAGCGAGTAACTGCCCAAAGCGACAGACTTCTTGATGAATGCCCTGCGGTTGTCGGTCATGAATGGCTGGTCCCGGCGTGATTTAAAGCGTTAATGATGAAATAAGGCCTGATAAGCCCTGGCCGATTGTTCCGGCTCGCGGTCGAATAGCCCGCCGATGACCGCCAGCAAATCGGCTCCTGCCGCCAGTAACTGGGGGGCGTTTTCCGGCAGAATGCCGCCTATCGCAACAATCGGGATAGTCAGCGTAAGTTTTGCTTGCCGCAGTGTTTCAATATCGGCAGGCGCTGCCAGCGGTTTTGACGAAGACGGGAAAAACCGCCCGAAAGCCGCATAGGTGGCGCCCTGCGTCTGGGCGGCGATAGCCAGTTCGACAAAGTTGTAGCAGGAAACGCCGATAATCGCGTCGTTGCCCAAGCGCTTTCTTGCCTGGGCCGCCGCGCCGTCTTCTCTGCCGAGATGGACGCCGTCAGCGCCTACCAGCGCCGCAAGTTCGATGTCGTCATTGATCAGCAACGGCACGTTATGCCGATGGCAGAGTTTAACCAGTTCACGGGCAAGAAAGGGCGCGTCGATCGGGTTTTTGTCCCGGTATTGCACGATGGCCGCACCGCCTTTAATGGCGGCGGCAACGTCGTTAATGACGGCGTCGCCGGATTTGTTTTCGGTTTGGGTGATCGCGTAAAGTCCGCGTATAGGAAATTTAATCACTCGTCATCCATCCAGAAAAATCGATTGGGAATGTGTTGTCCTTTGCCCGGCAGGTAAGCGTTATTCAATGAATTCCAGGTGTATTCCTGGGCCTCGATGACCGCTTGCAACGGCTCCAGGCCGTGCGCGATCAATGCCGCAATGCTGGCGGCCAGCGTGCAGCCGGAGCCGTGATAGCTGAACGGCAACCTGTCCCAGGTGTAGGTTTCCCATCTGCGGCGGTCATGGAACAACTGATTGCCGACCGAAGGCGTGTCTTCATGGCTGCCGGTAATCAGCACATAGTCGCAGCCTTTTTCCAGCAATGCCAGGCCGCAGCCGTTAAGATCGGTCAATCCTGTCAGTTTGCGAGCCTCTTCGCTGTTCGGCGTCAACACGGTAGTGCAGGGCAGCAGCAAATCAATCACGGTTGCTATCAGCCGGTCGGTTGACAGCTTAGCGCCGCCGCCTGCCGCCAGCACCGGGTCCAACACCACCGGAATGTGCGGGTGCTGTTTTAATACGGCATGAATCGCGGCGGCGGTTTCATGATGGCCGATCAAGCCGATTTTAAACGCCTTGACCGGGAGGTCGTCCAATAGGGTGTTGGCTTGGCTGATAATGGCTTCCGGGCTTTGCGGAAGCAGTTTTTTGACATTCCGGGTGTCCTGTTCGGTTAAGGCGGTGATTACGCTGGCGGCGTGGCAGCGATGGCTGACCAGGGTTTCAATGTCGGCCTGAACGCCCGCGCCTCCGCTGGGGTCATGGCCGGAAAATGAAAGCACAACGGGGCGGTTTACTGTCATGATGAAATTGTATGGGTATTATGGAGTCGGTTTAAGCGGTCTTGGTTTTAGAAATCCTATCGGCATTATATAACGCCCTTAACAAATTATGTCGTCGGAGAGCGTCATTGGCATTAAGTTAAGCCGTTCGTGGTGAGCCCGGTCGAACCATGAATGGCTTAACGACTTGTGTTCCGCCCACCTCATTCGACAAGCTCATGACAGGCTTCGACAAGGCTCTCCTGAGCGTAGTCGAAGGGCTCAGGGCGAACGGAACAAGTCTAACTTAGGAGTATGCATAAATTAATTTAAGCAATCACCATGAAGCGCATGAAGGACATGACGACTTAAATCCTTCATGTCCTTCATGCGCTTCATGGTTTAAAAATAAAAGTTATTTCATGCACGATCCTTAGTGGCAGTGACGCTAGAT
>NZ_JAZGVT010000032.1:0-18452 GCF_036440755.1 Methylobacter sp. Wu8
ATTAATTTAGGCAATTACCATGAAGGACATGAAGACTTAAACCTTTCATGCCGCTTCATGTCCTTCATGGTTAAAAAATGAAAAATAAAACTTGCTCAAGTTATTTCATGCACGTTCCTAACTAAATGATTGAGCGTTGATCGAATTACCATCTTCTTTGGTAATTCCCGCCGATTTCATTGCCCAGAAAAGAACCTGCCGCCGCTCCCAGTCCGGTGGCGATAGGGTCGCCGCTGCCCAGTTCATAGCCGAACACGCTGCCTATGACGCCGCCGGCCAATCCCTGGTGCGAGCGTGGATCACTGGAATACCGCGGTTGTGGGTAATAACGAGCCGGTGGCGCTTGATAATAGTGAACCTGGGGCTGCGGGTAATAGTAATGCACTTCCGGTTGCGGATAATAGTCGTGGTGATGATGGTGGTGACGATGTCCCCAGCCGTGGCCACGGTGTCCCCAATCATCGGCATAGGATAGCGGCGAAAACAGGATTGCAGCAGCCGTTAATTGAAGTAACAAAAACAATTTTTTCATGGGATGTTTCCTCGTGTTATTGGGTTCGGTGTTGAGATAACAAAAATCAAACTTGCCGGTCGATCAAACAGGATTAACGTTTTCCAGCCACCCCATTGCCGAGGTAAGAGCCTGCGGCTGCGCCCAATCCGGTGGCAATCGGATCGCCGTTACCCATTTCATAGCCTAAAACGCCGCCTACAATACCGCCTGCTAACCCCTGGTGAGAGCGCGGGTCCCGATAGTTAGAATAACGGGGAGGTTCTGGATAATATCTCTCCTGCTCAGAATGATGATGTCCGCCATGTCTTTCCTTGTGATGCCCCTTACCACCGGACGCGTAGGATAAACATGAATAGACAGCTGCAAGTGCACACAGTGAGCTTAAAAAGAGCGGTTTTTTCATGGCAATCTTCCTTAAATGATGAGTTCTATATTCAGTCGGCAAAGGCGGCGAGGCCAGTGATAAACTTCGGATTCATATTATTCTCCGTAACCTTAATGACTGCTTAACGAATTCAATCGTTTGATGATTGTGTTCAAGCTAATCGCTGCAACATAATTGCCGGAATAATTCTGCCGTGTCGCTTATAATGGCGTCCTATTTGAACCCATATTAACTCAATGGCATTTTAGTAAATGGAACAGTTTATTCCCGGCCAACGCTGGATTAGTAACACCGAGTCAGAGCTCGGTTTAGGTCTTATTCTTGAAGTAGCGCACAAGCGGATTACGGTGCTTTTTTTGGCCTGCGACGAAAAGCGGATGTATGCGCAAGATAATGCGCCGTTAACCCGCGTCCGGTTTTCGGCGGGCGACGTTATCGAATCAATCGATGAAGAGAAAATCACCGTTACGGATTTAATCGAGCAGAACGGCTTGATTACTTATCTGGGCAAAAACGAGAACGGACAGGAAGTCCGTGTCGACGAGGTGGAACTGAATCATCATATTCAATTCAACAAGCCCCAGGACCGCCTGTTTATCGGCCAAGTCGATCCCACCGCCTGGTTTTTACTGCGTTACGAGACTTGGCGCAGATTGCAGCAACATCAGCAATCGCCGGTTAAAGGCTTACTGGGCGGCCGTGCTTCGCTTATTCCGCACCAGTTGTTTATCGCGCATGAGTCGGCTAACCGGTCGGCGCCGAGAATCATGTTGGCCGATGAGGTGGGCTTGGGTAAAACGATAGAAGCCGGCCTGATTTTGCACCACCGGCTGATTAACGGCTTGAGCAACCGGGTCTTGATTATCGTACCGGAAACATTGTTGCATCAATGGCTGGTGGAAATGCTGCGGCGTTTCAACCTGCGTTTCAGCGTTTTTGACGAGGCGCGTTGTCTGGGCGCTTATGTTGAAGACGATATGCTCGCCGATGCCGAATCCTCCCTGAGGACTTTAGGTGGAGAGGATGCGAATTCCGACAATCCGTTTTTAACCGAACAGCTGATTCTATGCAGCCAGGGCTTTTTCTCCAATTACCCGCGCCGCCAGCAGCAGGCGATAGATGCGGGCTGGGATATGGTGATTGTGGACGAAGCGCACCATCTGGAATGGAGCGAACAAGCACCCAGTGCTGATTACCTGTTTGTCGAGCAACTGGCCCGGATTTCCCCCAGCCTTATTTTATTGACGGCGACTCCCGAGCAATTGGGGAAGGAAAGCCATTTTGCCCGGTTAAGATTGCTTGACCCCGACCGTTTTTACAGTTTTGCAGCGTTTGTCGAAGAAGAGCGCTTGTTTGAGCCGGTGGCCAATGCGGCTAAATCGTTGTTGGCAAAGGAAGCGCTGAATGAAGAGGCGCAACACCATTTAACCGAATTGCTTAAGGATGACAATGTCGATGGTTTGTTGAAAAATCTTAACGACCCTGAAAAATCCGCTGCGGCGCGCGATGCGCTGGTTAACGTGCTGCTGGATCATCACGGCACCGGACGGATTCTGTTTAGGAATTCGCGGCAAACCGTGCAGGGCTTTCCCGAGCGTGAACGTTACGGCTATGCGTTAACAGGAGCGGCAAATGAAGATGACTTGCAACAAGACCCGCGTTATTTGTGGCTGGTGGACAAGGTCAAGCAACTGGCAGGCGATAAAGCCCTGGTGATCTGCAAACACGCGCAAACCGCGATTGACCTGGAGCAAACCCTGAAAAACCGCGCCGGTATTGCCTCAGCCGTTTTCCATGAAGGCATGACCATTATCGAGCGCGACCGGGCGGCGGCATATTTCGCCGATCCTGACAGTGCGGCCAGGTTGTTGATCTGTTCCGAGATCGGCAGCGAAGGCAGGAACTTCCAGTTTGTGCATCATTTGATATTGATGGATTTACCGGTCAATCCCGATTTATTGCAGCAGCGTATAGGCCGTCTTGACCGTATCGGCCAGAAACATGTTATCCAGATTCATGTGCCGTATCTGGAGCATAGCGACAATGCGGTGCTGTACCGCTGGTACGATGAAGGTTTGAATGCCTTTGCCAGCAACAGCTCATCGGCCCAACGGGTCGCGGATATTCTGCACGATGAACTGGCTGCTGTGCTGGAGAGTAAGGATTCCGCCGCTATCGATGCGCTTATCGCCAAGACTCAAGCACTTAGCGCCGAGCTTGAAACACAAATGCATAACGGCCGCGACCAATTGCTGGAGTTGAACTCCTGCCGAAAGGAATTGGCCGACGAGCTGATCGGCCAACTGAACAGCTACGAGAAGGAAGGTGTGCTTTGGCCCTATATGGAAGACGTCTTCGAATGTTACGGCGTGGATACCGAGTTTCATTCGCCGGATTGCTTCATTGTTCGTCCCAGCGATCATTTGCGCGTGTCGCATTTTCCCGGATTGACTGAAGACGGCATGACCGTTACCGTTGACCGGCAGATTGCGTTGGCGCGGGAAGACATGCAGTTTATGACCTGGGAGCATCCGATTGTCACTGCGTCGATGGATATGGTGTTGTCCTCTGAAACCGGCAACGCCGCTATCAGCGTGATCAAGCATAGCGATCTTAAAGCCGGACAGTTTTTGCTGGAGTGCCTGTTTATTGTCGAGTGCAGTGCGCCTGCGGAATTGCAGATCGGGCGGTTTCTGCCCCATACGCCGATCCGGGTGTTGATCGATCAAAACCAGAAGGATTTAAGCGCGGCTATCGATCATCGTGATCTGGTTGAAGCAGGCATCAAATTCGATAAACACAAGATTATTGCGTTTTTGAACAGCCAAAGACCGCATCTTATCAACCTGTTGAGCATGGCCGAGCAAACAGCCAAAGCCGGGATGCAGCAGTTAGTCGATGATGCGACTCAGGCCATGCTGGAGTCGTTAAGCAATGAGATCAAGCGTCTGGTCAGGCTGAAAAAAGTCAATCCGACCATCAGGACCGAAGAAATAGAACTGTTAAAGGATATGACCATGCTGGCGCATGAAAACATCCAGGCGGCGCAGCTAAGACTGGATGCGGTGCGGTTTGTGATTACCAGTTGATGTTGAAGATTTACCACGAACGAAGCTAAAAGGACTGACCCCGAAGGACACGAAGAAAAATATAAAACTTCGTGTTTTCGTAGTGAGTTAAAAACGCTTTGTTGAAAATGACGGAATGCATTAAACCCCAATCTATCCAATAAATTATGATAAATATCGGCAAAATAAATAAGCTGAACGTAGTCAAGCAACAGGGCGCTGATGTCTATCTCGATGACGGAACCTCGGGAAAAGTGCTGCTGGCGGACAGAAAATTGCCTGCGAACTGCAAGGTCGGCGATAGCCTGGACGTATTCGTTTACGTGGATTCGGAAGGTCATCTGGCAGCCACAACCAAAAAGCCGCTGGCCCAGGTAGGCGATATAGCCTGGCTGAAAGTGGTGTCTTTGAATTATGTCGGCGCGTTTCTGGATTGGGGCCTGCCGAAAGATTTGCTGGTTCCGTTCAGTGAGCAATATCACGAGATGGAAGTAGGGCGGTCTTATCTGGTCAAGGTGTTCCTCGACGAGCAAAACCGCATTGCAGCGACCACCAAGATTGATAAACTGCTCAGCGATGAATCGACCGATTTTGAAGTCGGCCAGAAAGTGTCGCTGATTATCGCCGATAGAACCGATCTGGGCGTTAAAGCCATCGTCAACAACAGCCACTGGGGCATGCTGTATGAGAACGAGTTGTTTCAGCCGGTCAGAAAAGGTCAAAAGCTGGACGGTTATATCAAGCAGATACGGGAAGACCGTAGAATCGACCTCAGTTTGCATCAGCCGGGATACGGCAAAGTCGTATCGCTGACCGACAGCATTCTGGCTAAACTGAAAGCCAATGACGGCGTGCTGATGCTGAGCGATAAAAGTCCGCCGGAAGCCATTTACGCCGCATTCGGGGTCAGTAAAAAGGTATTTAAACAGGCGATCGGCGCGCTGTACAAGCAACAGTTAATCACTATCGATAAAAGCGGAATCAGGCTTGTCAATTGATAACAGGTAACGGGATATTAAAAAACCGAAAACTGTATGGCTAAATTTAAAACTCACTACGACAACTTAAATGTGTCGCGCAATGCGCCCGCAAGCGTTATCAAGGCGGCTTATAAAGCGCTTTGTCAAAAGTACCATCCCGATAAATTTTCCGGCGGGCATGACGAAGCGGTGCGGATAATGAAAACCATCAATGCCGCTTATGCGGTTTTATCGGATACAGGGAAAAGAGCCGAGCATGATCAATGGATAGACAGACAGGAAAGGGAGCGCGCGACCAGTGAAGCGCATCGGATCATGGAAATTATTACAAAGAATTATGTCGCCCCATCGGCAACGGTTAAAAACGAATCTCCCGCCGCTTACCGGATAACGATCAATAAGTTCTGGAACAAGGTCTGTGACGGCGGCAAGAAGCTACGGTTCATCAGTTCCCGGTTATCAAAAAAAATAAACGGCTTTTTCTGGCTGGCAGCTGCTTGCATCGTATTTGCGGCAATTATGCTTTACATGCCTGATTTAAAAACAACCACAGTAGCGCCGGTTAATCAGGATGTTGCAAAAATATTAAGAAAGGCGGAGCTGTTAGTTAAACAAGGCCGAACGGCAAAAGCCTTGCCGCTTTATCTGCAGTTGGCGGAGCAGGGAAATGTTGATGCGCAGTTTCATGCAGGCTTGATATACGCCAACGGCCAAGGCGTGACCAAGGATGATAAACTGGCGGCCGGCTGGCTTGACAAGGCGGCTAAACAGGGCCATAGGGAAGCACAAACCAAATTAGGCTTTATGTATGCGACTGGAAAAGGCGTGGAGCAAAATTACAGCTCGGCCATATATTGGTGTTACAAGGCGGCTGAACAGGGAGACGCCATTGCGCAATATAATCTGGGTTTGATGTATGCAAAAGGGCAGGGCGTGGCGAAGGACAACAATATAGCCGCCTCCTGGTACAGTAAGGCGGCCGCACAGGGCGATGCGCGCGCCCAGTACTATTTGGCCGATATGTACGCTAAGGGAGAGGGCGTCGCAAAGGATGACGAACAGGCGGTTGTTTTGTATCGTAAGGCGGCAGAGCAAGGGTCGGCTGAGGCTATCGCCGCGTTGAAACAGTTGGAGAATAAGTAGAGCAATTAAGCGTTCGCCCTTCGACAAGTCCTGGGCGAACGCTTAATTTTTACGTTCTGTTTTCCAGATCTACGGTCTGCTGGTTCGCCGCATTTCGGGTTGCGGCATACCGATGTGATAGCCTTGAGCGTAATTGATGCCCATGTCTTTCAGCGCCTCCCAAATATTCTGGTTTTCGACGAACTCGGCCACCGTGAGGATATTCAGATCCTGGCATAATTTGGACAAATTATGCACCAAAGCATAGTCCACTTTAGAATTAAGGATATTTCGCACAAACGCACCGTCAATTTTGACGTATTCAAAATGTAGCTCGCGCAAATAATGAAACGAATTATAACCCGTGCCAAAATCGTCCAGCGCAAAAGCAAAACCTTTGCGGCGCAGATTGGTCAGGAACCGGCGCATGTTAGTCATGTCGCCGATCGCATCGCGTTCAAGCAGTTCAAATACAATGCTTTCGGGGGGGAGTTGCAACTCCTGGCAGAGTTCTTCGGCATAGCCCAGAATGCCTCGGCCTTGAATTTCCTGTACCGATAGGTTGATAAAGATTTTCGCGTTCGCTTCCGGGCGGTTGGCGTCCATGCAGGCACGTTTGGCGGCAAAAGAGTTGTTGATCATCGCGATGTCGAGTTCGCGCGCCAAACCGTATTTGTCGATGGTTTCGATAAACATCCCCGCCGAAGTCGTCTCTCCGGTCGGGGCTTTAAGCCGGGCCAGCGTTTCAAAGGCGAATAGTTCGCCGGTCTGGCAGTCGACAATCGATTGATAATAGGGAATGATCCGGCCTTCTTTCAACGCCTCGCGCAGATTTTCCGCGTTATCGCGGGTCTCGCGAATGCTGACGCGCGCTTCTGTCGCATCAAAAGTGCAGACGCCGTCCTTACCCATATCCTTGGCTTTGTACATGGCGGCGTCGACGCCCTCCAACAGGGTGTCTATGGTCTGACCATCCATCGGATAACTGCTTACGCCGATGGAGACGGTTAGATGAAAACGGTTGCCTTGTGCCGAGGTGATGGCCATTTCCCGTAGTGCGCGGCCTACATTTTCGGCGACTACCCGTGCGCCTTTGGGGCCGGTTTCGGTCAGGATTATGGCAAACTCGTCCCCGCCGATGCGGGCGCACAAATCGCCATTGCGCGTATGTTCAAGCAAAACATTGGCGATTGAGCACAGCGCCGTATCGCCGGTCGGGTGTCCATAGGAATCGTTGATGTCTTTAAAGTCGTCCAGGTCCAGCATCAGTACGCTGAACTCATGTTTATGGCGTTCGGAACGGCCGATTTCATAATGCAGAATATCGTTGAACTGGCGGCGGTTGTGCAGCCCGGTCAAAGGGTCATGCACGGCGTAGTATTCAAGCTCCAGTAGCGTGCGCGACAGCACCTTGCTGGAACCCACCACCATGACCATAACCGCAAGTATCGAGCGGATAACGCTGGCTTCCTGCGCCGACAAATTGTTTTCAGAGGCGTAAGCGACCCCTAATAAACCGGCCAAATTCGGCGAATGATCGGGTACAGGTACGCTGATCAACCGAATATCGAAATCCGGTTTGATGTGGGCGCCGCAATGGATGTTAAATTCTTCAATATCCAGCGCCGCATCGGGAGGCAGGCCAATGCTTCGAAGCATCTGTTGACTCAATAGGCCACGCGCTTTTACGCGTATGTCATCCGAACACTGGCCCAGATAATACAAATAGAGTGACAGGCCGTTTTCTTCGGCAAAGGCGATGTAAAAAAAGTTGAACGGGAAGATGGCGTAAAAATCCACCAGAATTTCCTGCACAAATTCTTTCCATTGCGAGATGTGTTCGTGCGACAGGATGATGCGTTCTAACACCCGGCTTTGCCGTTCCAGTAAGTCTTTTTCAATCAAAACCGAAGAAAGCTCAAGCAAAGTTTGATTAAACTCGAACATTAAATTTTGGACGTGCTGCTCATTAGCCGCCCACTGCTTGCCGCGTTGTCGGAATAGTAAGTTAAGGCTGCGGTCGAGCCGGGTGCAGGTATTAATGATGTGCGTAATCGTGGGGATCATCGCAATCATGGCGGCGGAATCGTCGGTTGCTATCGTAGCCATAGCCGCCATCAATTTACTGATAATCTCTTGATGCACGTTATGATTAAGCTCGGACAAGCTTGCTGCATAGCGCTGGGTGTGTGACTGGTTTTCCAGGATTTCGGCAATCTGGCTGATCACCTTGAAGCGCAACTCCTCCAGATGATTGGTCTCGGCAATTGCTCCCTGCATTGCTCTACCTCCTGCATCCGTGCAGTCGTCGGCAATTGCTCCCTGCATTGCTTTCGATCGCTGTTCCAGACGCGATTCTACCTCCTCCATCCCTGGAGTTGTACCTCCTGCATCCGTGCAGTCGTGCGATAGATTACTCATGCTCAGTCCACCAGCGGAAATTGCCCGCCAGGCTGCATCAAGTCGATGCCGCATTGCAGTTCGCTGAACCAAGCCAGAAAATCCTGCACTGCTGCGCCCCGGTAAATCGGGCCGTGTTGCGGGGCGATCATCGTAATATCCAGATCGGCGATTGTGTCCAGCCAACAGCGTATCGCCTTGTTGGAGCACATATAGCGCCGGTGAAAGCCGTTGATATAAGGGATGTGATCGGCAAAATCGTCTACAAATGCATCGTTTTTATCCATAGGCAGCATAGCAGCCCCGATATCGCCGGTGAACAGAATTTTAGAAACCGGGTCGTAAACATTCACTTGCCCTTCGGAATGCAGAAAATGCGCGGGTACTATTTTGAGTTTAAAGCCGGGTGATGGTTCGCAGTCCATGCCTTCGTTCGGCACTCCGATAAAGCGGGTCATGTCTTTCAGGCCGTAATGGGGCAAAAAGCGTAGCCAGATGCTGGAGACATAAACGGGGGAGTGGCACAGTTCCAGCCAGGTTGACAGGCCGCCGACGATGTCGGGGTCTTGATGCGACAGAAAAATAGCCTTGATTTGTTCGGGCACCACATAACGCAACATTTCTACAAGAACCCGAGGCATCACCCCAAAACCGCCCGGATCAAGCAACACGCCATCATTATGATGCATGATCAGATATTGGTTGGAACGCACGCCGTCTTCTTCGCCGGGCTCACTCTCGTTGAGTAAAATAAAACGATGCTCGGGAGATTCAAATAATTTAATGTTGCGCATATTTTCCTTAATTTTCTGCTTAATTATAATTTTTATATTTCCGTAGTTTACTTCAGGTTATTCTTTAAAGTATAGATGGTTTTTTGTAACCACGCCCTCCAGTCTATCTGATAAGCATCTGATAACCAGCGATTCCGAATCGCCAAAGCAAGCTTCAACTCCAAATATTGGCTTTAAAGCTTGCTCCGGTAACTTTACAAAATTACGTTTTTTGCCGGTTTTTTATCGCTGGCTTTGCGTGTTGTTTAACAGAAGCGGTAAGGAAAGAACGACCAGGCACATCAGCCATATCATCAGTTGACAATTGGTGACGGTATAAACAAAAGCCACGCCTATTCTTTCGGCGACATTCGGATAAGCAAGAATAAAATCGCGGCTCACGATGAAGGCTTTGGTTTCCCAGATAACAAGAATCAAACCCACGATCAGCAACGCGTAACCCAGGATCTTGTCGTGATCTGCTTTGGCCTTAAGGTGTCCTGCCAAGCGGTTAATCTCAATATTACTTAATGGCCATGGACGTTCGGCAATATAACTGAAGAACATTAAACCGAGCATGCCGGCAACGGGAATATAAACAGCGACGATGGGGAAGCTGATGTAACGCCCATTGATCGCCAAGCCGAAGGTTTTATAAACGGCATATCCGGCAAACACGATATAGAGCGTGTATATCCAGGCGCCGAATTTGGGATTGGCGGTCCGGTTGGCTAACAGGCCGTAGCCGCGCTGCAATATCAAACCGGCCAAGATTGTATTTAAGCCGACGATTAGCAGGGTCTGAAAACGTTGCCAGTCGCTATAACTGGTGTACCACAGGTTTTCGAGCATGTTGGGCAGCAAAAAGGACAGCAGCTGCGCAAAAGCTAAGAAAAACGCCAGACGCATTGTGGATAAGGACCGTAACGGCTTCCAGCAATAGGCAACGATGATCAGGAAAAGTATCGTTGACGCGATAACGCCGTTACGCCAATCGGGATTTTCATAGACTTTGCCGGTTAAAGGAAAAACCTCCTTGCGATCGACCGAATAAAGTCCCCAGTTCGCGCCAACCACACCTTCAAGTTCGCTTTTCCAGGATTGGTTAAAGGCTTCGACAATGTTGTAGTCGAAACCGTTTTTATTGGCGACTTCAATTAATGCGCGGATGAATTTCGCTTCGTTGACCACGCTAGGCACTGACCAACCGCGTTGACGGCCTTCACCCGGCCACCCCGATTCGCCGATCAGTATGGGTTTGCCGGGGGCGATTGCTTCGGCTTCCTGTTGAACCTGCTTGAAGATACGCTCAATATGGGCCGGCGCCTGGTCTACGGTGATAGGCTCGTCCTCCCAGTAAGGCAGGATGTGGATGGTGATAAAATCCACTTCCCTGATTAACTCCGGGTATTTCATGTACATAGACCACACGTCGGCATAAGAAACCGGCTGTTTGACAGCGCGTTTTACTTCCCGTATGTACTCAATCAGCTGTTCCGATTGCAGGTCGCCTCTAAGCAGTACTTCATTACCGACGATAACACGCTTGACCACATCGGGATTTGCGTTGGCGGAGCGGATCAGTTCGGCGACTTCGACTTTATTGTCTGCTTTTAGGCCGCCTAGCCATGCGCCTTGAATCATCTTCAAGCCATGCTTTTGCGCCAATGCGGGAATGGACGGCATACTGCCTTCCGCACTCGCATAGGTGCGGATCGAGTGGGTTTTTTCCCCCATCAACTGCAAATCGGCGTCAATTTGTTCGGGGCTAGGGAACTTCTCGTCTATAGGTCCTTGACCTTCCCGGAACGGGGCGAACGAGAGACTGTTGAGTTTTCCTGACGGGACGTCCGGTCCAACATCTTGAGGTAAGTTGAATGACCAGCCCAGCAAGCCGTTAAGCAAAACAACCAATACAGCGAATGAAGCAATTTTCATAAATATAAAAGCAATACAAAAAGTTTTAAAGAAGCACGCCATAAAACGTACCGGATATATCTTTGTCAACATCATCTCATAATTGCCACATTTTGAATACGGGTAGCCTTTTTACGGCAGAGACTACGCAAATTCTAAGCGTTCAGCTAAAATGCATTCCTTTTTGCTTTTTGAAAGATGATGGCTAAAGATATTCGTATTGAAAGGTGTAGCGGCCCCGCTCTGGAACGATATATTCCCGAGCTTGCCCGGCTTAGAATTGAAGTGTTCCGTGATTTCCCGTATTTGTATGACGGGAATATCGATTATGAAAAAAAATATTTACAGACTTATATCGATTGCCCGGAAAGTGTGATTGTGATCGCTTTCGATGGCGATAGCCGATCCTGCTTCCGGCAGGATTCCGGCATACACACCATTCATGGCGATAAAGTGGTTGGTGCATCGACCGCAATCCCGATGAAATACGAAACCGAGGAGCTGAAAAAGCCGTTTCTCGATCATGGCTACAATTTGGACGAAGTTTTTTATTGCAGCGAATCGGTGCTGGACAAGAATTATCGCGGCCTGGGTATCGGCGTTCGGTTTTTTGAGGAAAGAGAGGCGCATGCCGAGGAATTGGGCGGCTTCAAGCATATTTGTTTTTGCTGCGTGGAACGGCCAGTCGACCATCCCAGACGTCCTGCCGATTATGTGCCGTTGGATCAATTTTGGACCAAGCGCGGTTATGTTAAACACCCTGAGCTTCACACGACCTATATTTGGAAAGATCTGGATGACGTTGATGAAACACCTAAACCGATGACTTTTTGGCTGAAACATGAACGTTAAGATTGCAACAGCTCAATACGACATCAGTTTCCTGGAAAACTGGCAGCACTATCAAAGCAAGGCTGAACGCTGGGTTACAGAAGCTGTAGAACAGGATGCGAAGATTCTGCTTTTCCCCGAGTATGCGAGCATGGAACTGGCCTCGCTATTTGGCAAAGACGTTTATTCATCCTTAAGCAAGCAGCTGGCTGCGATGCAGTCATTGCATGACGATTATCTGGATGTGTTCCAGACGTTGGCTAAAAAATACCAATGCATCGTTCAAGCAGGCTCGTTCCCGGTAAAAATAGAATCCGGCGCTTACCGAAACCGGGCTTATTTGTTTATCCCGGACGGACGGATTGAGTATCAGGATAAGCTGATGATGACCCGTTTCGAAAACGAGCAATGGCTGATTCAGAAAGGCGATCAGCTCAAATGCTTCGACACCGATTACGGAAAAATAGCGATCAGCATCTGCTATGACAGCGAGTTCCCGATGCTGGCAAGAAAGCAGGTTGAAGCCGGAGCTAACCTGATTTTAGTACCCAGTTGCACCGATACCCTTGCCGGTTATAACCGCGTTAAAATAGGCTGTCAGGCAAGAGCCTTGGAAAACCAGTGTTACGTGGTTCAATCTCCTGTGGTAGGCAATGCGCCGTGGTCCGAAGCCGTGGACGTCAATGTCGGTGCAGCGGCTATTTATACGCCTGTGGACTATGGTTTTCCTGATGACGGCATTCTGGCCGTTGGCGAGCTTAATGCGGTGCAGTGGGTGGTTGCCGAAGTATCGCTCAGTGCTTGCGCGACAATCCGGGAACAAGGGCAGGTCTTTAACTACAGGGACTGGCCGTTGCAGAATGCGTTTTAGGTTCAAGATTCAAGGTTCAAGGTTCAAGGTTCAAGGTTCAAGGTTCAAGGTTCAAAAGATTTTGCGCCTTGAACCTTTTATCTTGATTAAAAATCAATTAAAAATAGCTTCAAAAGAATAGCCGTTAAACTCCAGAATTTCTTTCATTTTTTTCAAACCATCCATCTGAATTTGCCTGACACGTTCCCTGGTGACGCCCAACTCCTGAGCGACCTGCTCAAGGGTTGAGCCCTCATAACCGCAAAGCCCATAGCGGCGGCAAAGAACTTCGCGTTGTTTTTCGGAAAGCTGGAACACCCATTTGACGATATTGTGTTTAATGCCGTCTTCTTGGATTTTTTCGGCAGGCGACAAGCTCTCGCCGTCGGAAATGGATTCCACCAGCGGCTTGTCGAAATCCTTGCCGCCCGGCATATCGATAGAGGTAACGCGCTCATTGAGTTTGAGCATTTTTTCGACTTTGTTGACAGGGATGTCGAGATGAACGGCAATATCTTCGGCACTGGGTTCGTGGTCGAGCGATTGTGCCAAATGGCGTTGGGCTTTGAGGTAAGTATTCATTTCTTTGACAATATGAATCGGTAAGCGAATGGTTCGCGTCTGATTCATAATGGCCCGTTCAATCGTTTGTCTGATCCACCAGGTTGCATAGGTTGAAAACCTGAATCCTCTTTCAGGATCGAATTTTTCAACGGCGCGCATCAAGCCCAGATTGCCTTCCTCAATCAGATCCAGCAGGGGCAAGCCCCGGTTTAGGTAACGGCGGGAAATTTTAACGACCAGCCGCAAATTGCTTTCGATCATGATATTGCGGGCCGCTTCATCGCCCAGCAAAGCCCTGGAACCGTAGATTTTTTCCTGATCGGCGGTCAGTAATTGAGAGCGCGCCAGTTCATTCAAATAAACCCGCGTCGCGTCCATGCTTTTTTCTTGCCGCGATTCAATGGCAATTATCTCATCAATATCTAAGGCTTCGCTGGCGACGGGGGGTGTCTGGAGATCATCATCGTCAAAAGACAAATCGTCATCGAATAATACACAAACATCATCGTCCAATAGATCAACTAATTCAGCCTTCATGATAACCTCGCATTATCCGGCTTGAGCCGGAATGGTTTTATTATTTCCCCGGTAAAAGGCTAAGCGGATTTACCGGTTTTCCGTTTTTTCGTATTTCAAAATGCAGCGATGCCTTGTTTGATCCGGCTTGGCCGACCTTGGCAATAAGTTCGCCTTTTTCCACTTGGTGTCCTTCCGCAACGAGCAACCGGCTGTTATTGGCGTAAGCGCTTAAATACAAATCGTTGTGCTTGATAATAAGCAAATTACCGTAGCCAATCAGACCTTGGCCGCTATATACAACTTTGCCGGCTTCAGCAGCGCTCACGTCTTGCCCCATTTCACCGGCTATATCGATGCCTTTGCTATCAGCGCGAGAAAATGACTTTAAGATTTTCCCTTTTATCGGCCATTGAAAGTTTAACATTAACATATTTTCATTATCAATTGAAATAGTTGATTTTTTTTGTGGATCACTTCCGCTTTTTTCAATGGAATTCCTAATCGGTTTGGTGTCGGACGGCGGTTTGTGATTTGAATCGGTTTTACGATTTAATGAGATGGCGGTTTTATTTTGTGAACCGGCTTTTTTTGTTGCGGGAGCGGTGGCGATTTTTTGTTTTGTCTCTGCGAGTGGTTTGGGTACTCTGGTTCCGTCATTTTTGGAATCGTCGGCAACTGATCCTGCCTTGTTATCGGGGCTTGGGTCGGATAGCCTTATTTTTTGGCCTACTTCTAGCTTATAAGGCGGAGCGATCCGGTTCCATTGCGCTAATTGCCGGTAATCCAGATCAAAAAGCAGGCTTATCCCATATAAGGTGTCGCCTTTTTTTACCAGATGATGTTTAGGTCCGTCCTTGGCGATTTCAGGCGAATTGGTCGTGACTGGAGCGTAGTTTGGCGGCAGTTCGGCGCAACCATTCAATAAAGCCGGCAATAGTGTAATAAGAGCAAGTTTTGAACGGATGGAGGACATGGCAGATTACTTTTTTAACAGAATTTTCTTGGCCAGATTTATTTTTGCCGCCAAATAATTCGATCCGCCGCGGTCAGGATGCATTTTTTGCATCAAGGTGCGATGAGCGGCAACGATTTCGGCCTCCGACGCGCCCATTTTCAGCCCCAATACCTCGTAAGCTTCTTCAACCGACATAGTGCCTTTCGTGTCGGCTTTGTTTTGCTGTTGTGATGTACCTTGTTTCGCCGACTTAAATTCGAACCATAGCCGGTGTAAATAAGGGGCGTGACGTAATATTGCCGGTATTAATCGGAGTAAAAAGGCAACAACTACGCCTGCCAGTGCAAATAGCCAGTTCAGACGCCCGCTTGCGGCCAAGTAAATAACGATCAGCCCGGTAACCGATAAAAGCAAAATTTTGACGTAACGAGCCAATACTGCGGGCGAGGTTTTTAAAAAGCCGCGCATGCCAAAGAATGCAATAATGACTAATAACAAAATCAGATAAATTCGAATCAAGGCTTACTCCCGGATCAATGACCTGTTCAAGACCGTTTTCAAAGTTTTTTGCTCCTTAGCTATGGCTATATCGATAGTCTTTGGATAAATAATACCTTAAAATATGACATCTTATGATAACAATCTAATGTCGATTGATATGTTGAATGCCAAAATTCCGGTTTTAGGCTTTGCTGCTGCAAGCGGAACCGGAAAAACCACGTTGCTGACCCAATTGATTCCGGTTTTAAAACAAAGCGGTTTGCGCATCGGTTTGATCAAACACAGCCATCATGATTTTGAAGTTGACCGACCGGGAAAAGACAGCTTTCGTTTGCGTGAAGCCGGAGCCTCGCCTGTCATGCTGGTATCCCGGTATCGGCGTGCGATGATTACCGAATTCATCCCGGAAAAAGAACCCCGGCTGGATGAGCAGCTAAAGCAATTCGACCCATCCGAACTGGATCTGATCTTGGTTGAAGGTTTTAAAGCCGAGAAGTTTCCTAAAATTGAATTGCACCGGCCAGTATTGAAAAAGCCCTTGCTTTACCTCAACGACCCGGACATCATCGCGATAGCGACCGATGTAGCGCTGGAAACACCGGCTTATCTGACGCAGCTGGACTTGAATCAGCCCAAAATGATTGCCGCATTTATCCAAAACCATGTTATGAAAAAGCCATGATTGATGCTTGTAGCCTGGAATCCAGACCGTTAATGTCTATTAACGACGCGTTGGACAGAATTGAAGCCGCCATCCATCCGGTGAGCGGCGCAGAAAAACTGGCGTTGAAAAACGCCTTGGGGCGCGTATTGGCGGAACCGGTTTATTCGCCGGTCAATATTCCTCATGACAGAAATGCCGCGATGGACGGCTATGCCTTCGCCAGCCGTGATGTGGTCGAGGGGCAAGCGTTCACACTGAACTTGGCGGGAACTTCCTGGGCAGGGAGGCCATTTCAGGGGCGGATGCAACCCGGCCAGTGCGTCAGGATTTTTACCGGCGCGGTAGTGCCGGAGCAAGACGATTCGGTCGTCATGCAGGAACATGTGCAGGTGCGGGATCAAGCCATTCATTTCCCCGCGGATACGCGTGCGCTGCAAAATATCAGAAAAGTCGGCGAAGATGTAAAACAAGGCGACGTGTTGTGCGTCCATCCCAAAAAGCTGACGGCGGTTGATCTCGGTCTGCTGGCCTCCGCCGGAATTGATGAGGTTGCCGTTAAACGTCGGTTAAAAATCGCCTATTTTTCCACCGGCGACGAACTGTCCAGTGTAGGTAAGCCGTTGGAGTCTGGGAAAATATACGACAGCAATCGCATGCTGTTAGGCGGGTTGCTGGAAGATCCCTGCTACAGTGTTGCCGATCTGGGCGTTGTTCCTGATAACAGGCAATTGCTTGAAGACCGTTTTATTGAAGCCTCAAAGAACTACGATGTGATCATAACCACCGGCGGCGCTTCAGTCGGGGAGGCCGATTACGTTAAGGAAATCCTGCAAAGGTGCGGAGAGGTCAATTTCTGGAAAATTGCGATAAAGCCCGGAAAACCGCTGGCTTTCGGCAAAATCGGCTCATGTCATTTTTTCGGATTGCCCGGCAACCCGGTCGCCGTCGTCGTTACCTGTCAGCAAATCGTAGTTCCGGCATTGAGGCGGCTTTCCGGCGCACCGTCGTTCAAAGCGTTGAGATTTTCAGCGACTTGCACGACCGCGCTTAGAAAATCCGCCGGACGGCGGGAGTATCAGCGCGGTATTCTCAGCCAAGATGAAAACGGTGAGTTTTGGGTTGCTTCAGCGGGTCGGCAAGGCTCGAATATTCTCAGCTCCATGAGCCAGAGCAACTGTTACATTATTTTGCCGGAAGCGTGTAATGACGTGCAGGCAGGCGACAAAGTCACCGTTGAACCGTTTAGTTTGCTGATATAGCGGATACGAACAACCGGCAAGAAGACACGAAGAAACATGGCAACTTCGTGTCTTTATTGCGACGATCTTATATCAGGCCTTCTTAACAAATTCCGATTTAAGTTTCATCGCGCCAATACCGTCGATTTTGCAGTCGATATCATGATCGCCGTCAACCAGACGGATGATTTTGACTCTGGTGCCGACTTTGACAACCGATGACGATCCTTTGACTTTGAGGTCCTTGATGACGGTGACGGTATCTCCGTCTTGCAATACGTTGCCGTTTGCATCCTTAACGATACGGACCTCGTTGCTGTCTTCGGAAGCCCCGTCTTTTGACCATTCGTGTGCGCATTCAGGGCAGACGTACATCATATCGTCTTCGTAGGTGAATTCTGAGCCGCATGAGGGACATTTGGGAAGGTTATTCATTGATTTCCTTAATGTAGGGTTGTCTGGCTTTGCGGAATACAAAGCGTATTGAGGCGCTATAATGCCAGATTTAGGTGCTTTTTGTCCATTTCACGGGGCAGGACGTATAGATTCTGGAAATAATCCCCCCTATATATCGATGATTTCACTTTTTGAGTTTTATGGTGTGTAATGCTTCCCAGTATAAAAGCTGGGGCTTTTAATCACGATCGCCAGCCAAACTTTTGCGCCTATATTTATTTAAGGAATATCAAGCCATGCCAGTCACCGAAGAGCTGATGAAAGAACATCAATTGATTTTAAAATACGTCGGCTTAATGGAACGCTATTCCGAATACAGTCTAAAATACCCGGACGCACTCGTATTGCTGGAAAATGCGGCCGGTTTTATAGCATTTATCCAGGAGTTTGCCGATCATTTCCACCATGCGAAAGAGGAAGACATTTTGTTCCGCTATCTTGAAGTACCGGGCGTATTGACGCATTGCAATCCGGTTCCTCAAATGCTGATGGAGCATGAGCAAGCCAGGGAGTTCGTTCGTAACATGGAGCGGGCGGTGCAGGAAAAAGCGTTAAACGAGCTGGCGGACAATGCCGCCCAGTACGCGCAGCTTTTAAAAGGCGGATTCAACTCCGAAGTGCAATCCTAGTAATCATGCGGCATCCCTCTCTTGTTCAGGAAAAAAGACCTCATGAGGTGTTTTAAAATTGAGTGTTTTTCGAGGGCGATGGTTGA